>CAYZUJ010000001.1:0-21333 GCA_964481375.1 uncultured Neisseria sp.
GCATTTTTCTTCCACTCTCTCAATCTAACTGTTACATTAGCCTGCAATCCAACTTGTTTTGTTTGATAAGCACGCTCAAGCTCTTTAATATCGGCAAAAATTGAATCTTCACCTTCATCATTAATTTTTTCACGTGTCATATAATATAAACCTAGTACAATATCTTGAGAAGGTACAATAATAGGTTCACCATTCGCTGGTGATAATACATTATTTGAAGCTAACATTAAAGTACGCGCTTCCATTTGAGCTTCAATACTAAGAGGTACATGAACTGCCATTTGATCACCGTCAAAGTCAGCATTAAATGCAGAACATACTAATGGATGAAGCTGAATAGCTTTACCTTCAATTAGAATTGGTTCAAATGCTTGAATACCTAATCTATGCAATGTTGGTGCCCGATTAAGCAAAATGGGATGCTCACGAATTACTTCTTCTAAAACATCCCATACTAAAGGATGCACATTTTCTACCATTCTTTTTGCATACTTAATTGATGCTGCCGCACCTAGTGCTTGTAATTTATGATAAACAAATGGCTTAAATAATTCCAACGCCATAATTTTAGGTAACCCACATTGATATAATCTTAAGGTAGGACCAACAGTAATTACTGAACGACCAGAATAATCCACTCGCTTACCTAATAAATTTTGCCTAAATCTACCAGATTTACCTTTAATCATTTCTGCTAAAGATTTTAAAGGACGCTTATTAGCACCAGTAATTACTTTTCCACGTTTACCATTATCAAATAATGAATCAACTGCTTCTTGCAGCATTCGGCGCTCATTTCTTAAAATAATTTCAGGAGCCCGAAGCTGAATTAATTTACGTAATCGATTATTTCTATTAATTACACGACGATATAAATCGTTCAAGTCACTAGTAGCAAATCGCCCCCCATCTAGAGCAACTAAAGGTCTTAAATCAGGTGGCAGTACTGGTATAACATCAATAATCATCCACTCTGGTTTCATTTCAGAACGTTTAAATCCCTCTAAAACCTTTAAGCGTTTTGCCATTTTCTTTAAATTTGTATCAGATTTTGTAGAAGACATCTCATCTTTTATTCTAATTATCTCAGAATCAACTTCTATGCCTTGAAGCATTTCCCTAACAGCATCCGCACCAATCCCCACTTTGATTTTATCGTGTTCATCGCTCTCTACAATAGCATTATACTGCTCAGGAGATAAAATATCCCCCTTCTTAAGAACCGTTTTATTATCTTTAGGATGTAACGGCGGATCAACCCTATCAATTACTTCAATAACTGCATAAGCTTCAAAATATAATACATGCTCAATGTCTCTTAGGGGCATATCTAACACCATTCCCATTCTTGATGGTAATGATTTTAAAAACCAAATATGTGCAACTGGAGAAGCTAATTCAATATGCCCCATTCTTTCCCTACGTACTTTGGATAATGTAACTTCTACTCCACACTTCTCGCATACCACTCCACGATGCTTTATACGTTTATACTTTCCACATAAACATTCATAATCTTTAACTGGCCCAAAAATACGTGAACAAAATAACCCATCACGCTCTGGCCTCTGAGTTCTATAATTAATAGTTTCTGGTTTTTTAATTTCCCCATACGACCATGATCGAATTTTATCTGGGGATGCTAACCCAATCTTAATTTGCCCATAACTCTCATTTGAATCTTTTTTATTAATTAGCAATTCATCAAGTTTTAACATTTAAATTCTACTCCACAAAAGGTTTTTAACATTTTTCATCATTAATATTTTAATTTATAAAAAACGTCTACTCTTCCAGTTCCATATCAAGTCCAAGCGCTCTAATTTCACGAGTTAATACTTTGAAAGCTTCCGGTATATCTGCAGATATTTTATGTTCCCCTTCTAAAAGATTTTCATACATTTCTGTACGTCCTTCAATATCATCTGATTTAACAGTAAGCATTTCTTGTAAAGTATAGGCTGCACCATACGCTTCTAATGCCCAAACCTCCATCTCACCAAATCTCTGTCCACCAAACTGAGCTTTACCCCCTAGAGGTTGTTGAGTTACTAAAGAATATGGTCCAGTTGACCTAGCATGAACTTTTTCATCTACTAAATGATGCAATCTAAGAACATACATATAACCAACCGTAACTGGTCTATCAAATTTATCTCCAGTTCTACCATCAAATAATGTTAACTGCCCTGATTCTGGAAGATCAGCTAATTTCAGCATAGCTTTAATTTCTGACTCTTTAGCTCCATCAAATACAGGAGTAGCAAACGGAACTCCATATTTTAAATTATCTGCTAATTCTAATAATTCAGTATCTGTTAATGCTTTTATATTTTCTTTTTTACCAGATACATCATACACTTTATTAATAAAGCTCCTCACTTCATTTAAGTTGTTTTTCTCATTTAGCATTTTCTCAATTTTGGCACCCAACCCTTTAGCTGCTAATCCTAAATGAACTTCAAGAATTTGACCAATATTCATTCGCGATGGAACTCCTATTGGGTTTAAAACAACATCTACAGTCCTACCATCTGCCATATAAGGCATATCCTCTACAGGTAAAACCTTAGATATAACACCTTTATTCCCATGACGCCCAGCCATTTTGTCTCCTGGCTGTAAAATACGTTTAATAGCTACAAATACTTTAACCATTTTTGTAACGCCATTGGGTAAATCAACGCCTTGATATAATTTTTCTTTTTGTAATTTAAATTTGCCTTCAAGATCAGCACGTTTATCACTTACAGCTTTTGCAATAGCTCCAACTGTAGCATTAACTTCCTCATCTTTTACCTTTATATCAAACCACTCACGTTTATTTTCATAAGAATTTAATAAAGTCTTAGTAATAGCTATTTTCTTCTTACCCAATAGATCATTTCCAATTAATAATGCAGCCACTCTATTTAGTGCATCTGCTTCAATAATATTAATTTGATCATTTAAATCTTGACGATATTTCTTTAAATCATTTTCAATAATTTCAACACTTCGAGCATCGTGTTTAGTTCCATCACGATTAAATACTTGAACATCAATAACAGTTCCTTGCATACCCACCGGTACTCTTAATGAAGTATCTTTAACATCTGATGCTTTTTCACCAAATATTGCTCGTAAAAGTTTTTCCTCAGGTGTTAATTGAATTTCACCTTTTGGTGTCACCTTACCTACTAAAACATCTCCTGGTTTTACTTCCGCTCCAATATGAACAATTCCCGTTTCATCTAAACGCGCCAGTTGAGTCTGTGATAAATTTGGTATATCACGAGTTATTTCCTCATCGCCTTGCTTAGTTTCTCTTGAAACTACCTCTAATTCCTCAATATGAATAGAACTATATTTATCAGATGCTACCAGTCTTTCTGATACTAAAATCGAATCCTCAAAATTATAACCATTCCATGGCATAAATGCTACTAATACATTTTGCCCAACTGCTAATTCACCAAGATCAGTTGCTGAACCATCAGCAATAACATCTCCAGCTACAACATGATCCCCCACTTTAACAATTGGCTTTTGATTAAGACAAGTATTAGAATTACTTCGAATATATTTAATTAAGTTATAAATATCAACCCCTAAATCCTTGCCCTTGATCTGTGAATCATCAACTTTAATAATTATACGATTACCATCAACATAATCAACTATTCCACTGCGTTTTGCAATTACTACTGTACCTGAATCAATTGCAGCAACCCGTTCCATTCCAGTACCTACTAACGGCTTATCCGCTCTTACACAAGGTACTCCTTGACGTTGCATATTAGAACCCATTAATGCACGGTTAGCATCATCATGTTCAAGAAAAGGAATTAATGAGGCAGCTATTGAAACCATCTGATTAGCTGCCACATCCATATAATCAATTATATCTGAAGGAACTAACTTTGTTTCTCCTTTTTGTCTAGCAGTCACCACCTCATCAACTAATTTATTGTCTTTATCCAATGAAGCATTTGCTTGTACAATCACATATTTAGCTTCATCAATTGCTGATAAATAGTGAATTTCATCAGTTACTTTTCCGTTATTCACTTTCCTATATGGTGTTTCTAAAAAACCAAATTTATTAGGTCTTGCATAAGCTGCTAATGAATTAATTAAACCAATATTTTGTCCTTCGGGCGTTTCAATAGGGCAAACTCTTCCATAGTGCGTTACGTGAACATCACGTACTTCAAAACCAGCACGATCTCTTGTTAAACCACCAGGCCCTAATGCTGAAATACGCCGTTTATGGGTTATTTCAGCTAAAGGATTAGTATGATCCATAAATTGTGATAATTGACTAGTTGCAAAAAAATCCTTTAAACTTGATGTAATAGGTTTTGCACTAATTAATTTATTAGGTAATAAATCTTTTTCCTCAAGAGATTGCCCTAATTTATCTTTTACCGCTTTATCAATTCTTGATAAACCAACTCTAAATTGATTTTCTACTAATTCACCAACTCCACGGATGCGGCGATTCCCTAAATGATCAATATCATCAATAATCCCTCGCCCATTCCTTAATTCAATAAGAACACCTAAGGAAAGTAAAATATCTTCTTTAGTTAATAAAATACTATCTTGATCTCTTTGATTATCTAATTTTTCAATTAAATTTTTAAACCATAACGGCGTTTTTGGGTCTAATTCATTCTGATATGTTCTTGAATTAAATTTAAATCTTCCCACTTGTGATAAATCATACGTTTCTGAATTAAAAAATGTTCTAGAAAATACAGTATTAGCAATTTCTTCAGAATAAGGTTCCCCTGGTCGCATCATTTTATAAATTTGGTGAATTGCTTCAACAGTACTTTCTGCAGTTTCCTTACTACTTTCTTCATCACGTAATGTATCGGCTAAATATGACCCATGCTCTAAATCATTTACATATAAAATTTCAATCAATTTTATATCAGTTTCCAAAACCTTTTTCATGATATCTTCAGTTATGATAGAGTTTGAACGCGCAATAACTTCACCTGTTTCTAAATCTGTTAAATCAGAACCTAATATTCTACCTATCAAATCGTCAACTGGAACAGCAATTTCTTTTATACCAGCTTTTTCCATTTCTCTAATTTGCTTAGTAGTAATTTTTTTATCATGTGCTACAATTAAATTGCCTTTTTTATCAATAATATCAAAACGTACTACCTCGCCTTTTAATCTCTCAGCAATAATCGTTTTAAATATTTTACCTTTTTTAATTACATAAGTATCTTTATCATAAAATAAATCAAGAATCTCACTATGATTATAACCAATAGCTTTTAAAAGAAGAGTAACATTCATTTTTCGACGCTTATCAATCCTAAAATAAATTAGGTCTTTACCATCAAATTCTAAATCCAGCCAGCTACCTCTATAAGGTATTATTCTAGCAGAATAAAGTAATTTATTAGCTGAATGATTTTTACCACTATCATGCTCAAAGTATACTCCCGGCGAACGATGCAGTTGAGATACTACCACACGCTCATTTCCATTTATAATAAAAGAACAGTTATCCGTCATAAAAGGGATTTCTCCCATATAAACGCTTTCATCTACACTATGTAGAACTGTTTTATTATCACTATCTTTATCAAAAACAGTTAATCTAACCTTAGCATGAAGTTTGCCAGCATAAGAAATTCCCCGCAATAAACACTCTCTAACATCAAATACTGGATCGGTTAATAAATAATTTATAAAGTCAAGTCGAATTGAATGATTTGCAGAAACAATAGGGAAAACATCTAAAAATGCTTTTTGTAATCCAATTTCCTGTCTCTTTGATGGGGTAACATTTTTTTGTAAAAACTCCTCAAATGATTTTTTTTGCATATCTAAAAGATATGGCACCTTTAAAGCTGCTGGTTGCTTAGCAAAACTCTTGCGAATACGTTTTTTTTCAGTAAATGAATAACTCATAGGTATAAGTCTCCAAAGAGTATGATAATTGTTGATATAATATATAGAAAAGAAAAAAATGATAACTACTAACGCGCACCAATAGTTATTATTCTTTACTTTACCTTTAAAATATAACAGTATTTAATTATTAAATACTGTTATATTTTACGTTTATTTAAATTCTGCTTTAGCACCAGCTTCAGTTAATTTCTTAACAAAAGCTTCTGCGTCTGCTTTTGAAACACCTTCTTTGATTGCTTTTGGTGCAGCTTCAACTGCAGCTTTTGCTTCTGCTAAACCTAATCCAGTAATTTCACGAACAGCCTTAATTGCTGATACTTTATTTGCTCCAGCTTCTAGTAACATTACATCAAATTCAGTTTTTTCTTCAACCGCTGCTGCTGCTGGAGCTGCACCAGCTGATACAACTGCTGCTGCTGCTGAAACACCAAATTTTTCTTCCATTTCTTTCACTAAGTCAGATAAATCCATTACTGTCATCTGAGAAATAGCTTCAATAACCTCTTGTCTAGAAATAGCCACGATATAGAACTCCTAATATATAAATAATTTAATTAAGCTGCTTCTGCTTTTTTAGCTTGAATTGCAGCAACACAACGAACAAAACTAGCAGGTATTTGTTGCATAACACCCATAACCTTAGCTAATAATTCCTCTCTACTAGGGATAGATGCCAGATGTTTAACACCTTTAACATCAAGTAATTGATCATTATACATTCCTGCAATAATCTTTACTTGAGCATTATCCTTTGCAAAATCATTAATAATTTTTGCTGCAGCAATTGGATCTGCTGAAACACTATACACTAATGGTCCAAAAAATTTATCAGCTAATGGCGCAAACTTAGTTCCTTCAACCGCTTTTCTTGCTAAAGTATTTTTCAATACATGCAGATAAACATCAGCCTTTCTCGCATTAGCTCGTATAGCAGTCATTTTGTCAACTGTTACACCCTGATACTCAGCAACAACTACAGTTTGAGCATTACTTAAAGTCTCTACAACTCCAGTTACAACTGCTTTTTTGCTTTTTAGATTTAAGCTCAAAGCTCAACTCCTATTTAAAATATAGTGGCATTCCAATAAACAATTTGCTTACTGTTGGGACCACTATCTGCGTCGGACACATATAAAAAGAGTTTTATACATAATTAAGCCTAAACTAGGCTCCTACGGTCTTTGATAATGTAAAACATATTGCACATAGCAATATCTTTCACCCCATAAACTATCTCTGGATAGTTGTTTGATCAATCTTTACGCCAATACCCATAGTACTTGATAAACAAATACGCCTCATATATTGACCTTTACTACCAGTAGGTTTTGCTTTCACTATAGCATCAACTAATGCTGATAAATTGCCCATTAATTTATCTACAGTAAATGACGCACGCCCAACTGTTGTATGAATAATTCCATTTTTGTCAGTTCTATATTGAACTTGTCCTGCTTTAGCATTTTTAACTGCGGTTGCAACATCTGCTGTAACGGTACCAACTTTAGGATTAGGCATTAAGCCACGTGGGCCTAAAATTTGACCTAAAGTTCCCACCACACGCATTGTATTAGGAGTAGCAATTACAATATCAAAATTAATATTGCCCTTTTTAATCTCTTCAGCTAAATCCTCTAACCCTACAACATCAGCTCCTGCTGCTTGCGCTTCTTGAACAGATGCCCCTTGAGCAAAAACTGCCACACGCAACGTTTTTCCTGTCCCATTTGGAAGAACTAAAGAACCACGTATCATCTGATCAGATTTTCGCGGATCAACACCTAAATTAATTGCCACATCAATAGATTCATCAAATTTAGCAGTTGCTGATGCTTTCACCATATTAATTGCTTCTGCTACCGGGTATAACTTATTTTTATCAAAAGTAGCCATAGCTTTTATTCTTTTTGTTAATTTTGCCATTACAATTTTACCCCTTCAACTTCTAAACCCATACTACGAGCTGAACCAGCAATAGTCCTTACGGCTGCATCTAAGTTTGCCGCTGTTAAATCTGGCTCTTTAGTTTTAGCAATTTCTTCTAGTTGACTACGAGTTACTTTACCTACTTTAACTGTATTGGGCTTTGCACTACCTTTTTGCAATTTTGCAGCCTTCTTTAATAAAATTGAAGCTGGTGGAGTTTTTAATATAAACGTAAAACTTTTATCTGAATATGCAGAAATAATTACAGGTATAGGTAAACCCGGTTCCATACCCTGAGTCTTTGCATTAAATGCTTTACAAAATTCCATAATATTTAAACCTCGCTGACCTAAAGCTGGTCCAATTGGAGGTGATGGATTTGCCTTACCTGCAGGCACTTGAAGCTTAATAAAGCCAATAATTTTCTTTGCCATTTTTAAACCTTTAAAATGGGTATAACGCGCACAACGCTACATGCTAAAACAAATAGACTACGCTCCCCGATTAGATATAATATGTCTAATTTTTTAACCTATCAATTTAAACACGATAAAAAAATCAGAGCCTAAGATTATATCACATAATTATAAAATTTTTCAATAATTATTTTTAAATTCACGGTGGATTTTATGATCAAAGGAAACTGACAGTTTAACTTTATTAGCTTTGTTGTATTGAATTCGTTGCAAATACTTGTTCATAATCTCATCAGAGGTTAAATAATTTAGAGATTTTCTAGATTTATTATTAAGTAAATTTTGCACATATAGAACTTTTTTTCACTAACATACCACATTTACCTAAAAATTATATTCTGAAACTTATTTTAAATAAGCCCTTGAAAATTTATAATCTAACCTTAAATCAATTCTATGTACTTTTATAAATAGCAGTTTTTAATTTAAGCTATAAGTAAATGATTTTTAGAGGAAACACACAATATGAATGATAAAAAGACCTTGAGTTTTCAAACTGAAGTAAAACAATTATTAAATTTAATGATAAACTCTTTGTATTCAAATAAAGAAATATTTATGCGAGAACTAGTTTCTAATGCCTCAGATGCAATAGATAAGTTACGCTTTGAACAAATTAAGAATCTTCAGTTAAATAACAATGAAGAATTAGCAATAACTATTAGTTTTGATGAAAAAGAAAAGACTGTTACTATTAATGATAATGGTATTGGTATGAGCTATGATGAAGTAATTGAAAATATTGGAACTATAGCAAAATCTGGAACTAAAGCATTTATGGAACAACTATCTGGAGATGCAAAAAAAGATGCTAATTTGATTGGTCAATTTGGCGTTGGCTTTTATTCTGCGTTTATTGTTGCTAGCAAAGTTGAATTATTAACACTTAAAGCCGGTTTAAGTAAAAATGATGCAGTAAAATGGACCTCTGAGGGAACTGGTGAATATTCTATTGAAAATACTACTAAAGAACACAATGGAACCACTATAACTCTTTATCTTAAAGAAGGTAATGATGAATTTTTATCTGATTGGCAACTACGTTCATTAATTCGTAAATATTCAGACCACATTAATTATCCAATTAAAATGCAAAAAATGCCTGAACATGATAAAGACGGTAAAGAAATAATTTCTGATGAAAAAGAAACTGTTAATAAAGCCAACGCTTTATGGATAAGAAATAAAAACGATATTACTGATGAAGAATACAAAGAGTTTTATAAACATATTTCACATGATTATAATGACCCTATGGTATGGATTCATTCCCAAGTGGAAGGCAAACAAGAATATACGCAACTATTATATATTCCTAGTAAAGCTCCATTTGATTTATATGACCACAATCGCCGTTATGGAATTAAATTATATATTAAACGTGTATTCATAATGGATGATGCAGAAAAACTACTTCCTAATTACTTACGTTTTGTTAGAGGAATAATTGATAGCCAAGACTTACCTCTTAACATATCTAGAGAAATTTTACAATCATCTAAAGATATTGATTCCATACGCTCAGGTTCTACAAAAAAAATATTATCTTTAATTGAGAATATTGCCAAAAATGAACCTGATAATTACTCTAAAATATGGACTGAATTTGGCAATGTTATTAAAGAAGGTGTTATTGAAGACTTTAGCAATAAAGATAAGATTGCATCATTATTACGTTTTGCTTCTACTTTCAATGACAGCCCTACCCAGTCTGTAAGTTTAGATGAATACATTTCCCGTATGAAAGAAGGGCAAGAAAAAATTTACTTTATTACCGCTGAAACTTATAATGCTGCTAAAAATAGCCCTCATTTAGAAATATTTAAACAAAAAGGGATTGAGGTTTTATTATTAACTGATCGCATTGATGAATGGTTAGTAGGTCATTTAACTCAATACAATAAAAAAGATTTGACTTCAGTTACCAAAGCTAACTTGGATTTAGGTAAATTAAGTGATAAAAAAGAAGAAGTAGAAGAACAAAATAAAGAAGAAATAAATAAACCTATTCTTGAAAAAATAAAATCTACTCTTGGTGATAAAGTAAAAGATGTACAAATAACTCATAGATTAGTAAATTCTCCAAGTTGTTTAGTTGTGGATAATAATGCCATGAGTATTCATCTTGAACGTTTATTAAAACAAGCTGGACAAACTACTCCTGAAAATAAACCTATTCTTGAAGTTAACCCTAATCATGAACTTATTAAAAAATTAGAGTTAAGTATTGATGAAACACAAATTAAAGATTTATCTTTTGTTATATTTGAACAAGCCATGCTTGCTGAAGGTTTACAATTAGATGACCCTACTAGTTTTGTCCAAAGAGTAAACAGGTTAATTGTATAGCTTTTTATTATAACTGGAAACTGCTATTAATCAAGTAAATTATTAAATAATTTTATAAATATCTTGACTCTCACGTTACGTGATAAATTACATTATTGTCAGGAGGTAAAAATGACTAAATATTGGACTACAAAAGAATTTAGTAAATTAACTGGCATTACTGTTCGTACTTTACAATATTATGATGAGGAAAGCATTTTAAATCCTCATCATAAAAGTGATGCTGGTTATCGTTTTTACTCCAGTGAAGATTTACAAGTTATCCAGAAAATTAGTGTCCTTAAGTATATTGGCTTCAATTTAAAACAAATTAAAACTATTCTTACAACTAATCAATTAGATTGGCTGAGTTCTTTAAACTTACAGGCAAAAATAATTCAGGATAATATTGTTAAGCTTAATCAAGGATTAATTTTAATTAAGCATAGCATAAATCTTTATTCTAAAAATAATGAAATTGAATGGCAATCAATTGCCAAAATGTTAGAGGTATTTAAAATGACACATGATAATATTATTAAAGAATGGTCTGAACGTAATTTTTCCGAAAATGAAATCGGTTTTTTTGCAGAAATAAATTTTCAGCAAAGTAAAATTGATAATGAAGAATTATGGATTAAATTATTTGCTGAAGCTAAATCTTTAATAAATAAAGATCCTGCTTCTCCTGAAGTACAAAATTTAGCTCAAAAATGGATGAATTCAGCAAATAGTCAATATAAAGATAATCCTGAATTAGGTAAAAAGATGTGGGAACTAATGAAATCTGGAGATATTCCTAAAGGACTTATTCCAGGTTATGAGCAAGAAATTGTTTTATTTATGAATAAAGCAATAGGGATATTGTATAAAAAATAGTATAGGTCTAATATAGTAAAAGGTGGAGATTAACCTTCACCTTTTACTATATGTGTTTATTAATTTGTTTTCCTATTTTCATGCTTAAATTTTTCCTTATACTAGAAAAAAGATATTTGATAAAATATGAATTATAATTTGTAGTTGTTGTAAACAATATAAAGGATATATTATTAAAATGTCAACAGTTTATAGTGTGAGGGTTGATGCTGAAATTGATTCAAAGCTAGATTTTCTAGTTAATAAAACAGAACACAAAAAGTCATATTTTATTAAGAAAGCTTTTCAAACTTATTTAGATAAAGAAGATTATTTTAGAGCTGTAGAAGCATTAGCTGATATGGAAAATAAAGAAATAGTCTCTGATTGGGATGCAGTTAAAAAAAGGCTTGGTTTTTAATGTGGCAAATTAAAGTATTAAACTGAGCCGAAAAAGCATTAACAGGAGAATTAGTTGGTTTATGGCGTTATAGAATTGGTGATTATAGAATAATTTGCCAAATAAATAATTCAACTTTTAATTATAATCTGACTCTTTAATCTTTTAAAAGAGTCAGATTATTAAACTAATCAGAAAGCAACTTATCTAATTTTCCGTCTCTATTAAGAGCAGATAAATCATCAAAACCACCTACATGCGTATCGCCAATAAAAATCTGAGGTACTGTCATGCGCTGAGTTATTTCTATCATTTTTGCTTTTTGAGACTCGTCTAAATCAATCCTAATCTCATTAAATGCATTTACTCCTTTTTGTTTTAAAAGATTTTTAGCCATCATACAATAAGGGCAAGTTTCCTTAGTATATATTGTTACTGCTTTCATAATTAAACCTCCAATATGATATAATCACGTCGCTATTCTAGCACATTAATTTATTAGAAAGTTAAATTATGATTTGTAGCATGACGGGCTATGCTAATAGGCAAATGATCTTAACAAATAACACTATAAATATTGAAATAAAATCCGTTAATCATCGATTTTTTGATTTATCAATAAAATGCCCAGATGAAATAAGGCAAATTGAATCTTTGATCCGTGAGCAAATAAATAATAAAATTCAAAGAGGTAAAGTTGAATTAAAAATAAATATTAAAAATTCAAATCATACAAATTCATTCTTAAAACTTAATCAAGAGATTTTCAGCCAATATATGGAAATTTCTATACAAATACAAAATAACATACCTAATATAAAACAACCTTCTGTTGTTGAAATTTTAAACTTAAATGGAATGTTACTTCAAGAAAATATTGAAATTGAAGAGATAAGATCGGTTATTCTTGAAGAAATAAACAAGCTAATTATTGATTTAGAATTAAATCAAGCTAAAGAAGGAAATACTTTAGCTAAAATTATATTAGAAAAGCTAATTAGAATTGAAGGTATTATTGAATCAATAATAAAAATATTACCACAAAAAATTAATACTTATAAAGATAAATTGCATCAGAAATTAGTAGAAGCTCTTGGTGAGAACGAAGTAAATGAAAATCGTTTTACCCAAGAATTTGTCTATTTTTGTCAAAAAATTGATGTTAACGAAGAAATTGAAAGATTAAATTCACACGTTAAACAATTTAAAGATATATTAAATAAAGGTGGCGTCATAGGTAAAAAAATTGATTTTATTACTCAAGAAATGCATCGAGAAGCTAACACCTTAGGTTCAAAATCTGTAGCAATTGAAACGACACAATTTGTAATAGATTTAAAAATATTAATTGAACAAATCCGCGAACAAATACAGAATATAGCTTAAAGTAATAAAAAAGGTGTCTTTAAAAGACACCTTTTTTTTAGTAACTATTGTTACTTCTAGGACGGAATGTTCTAGGTTCTTGTGGCTTTTGCTTATTAACAACAATTGGACGCCCAAAATGTTCGCTTCCATTTAATTGTTGAATTGCACGTTCAGCATCAGCTTCGCTTTCCATTTCAACGAAACCAAAACCTTTACTACGACCATCACGGTCAAGAATCACTTTAGCTGATAACACTGGGCCAATAGCTGAAAAAATGCTTTCTAACTCTGCATCCCTGATTTTGAAACTAAGTGACGCTACAAAAAGTTTTTTATTATCCATTTTTTAAATTCCTAAGAAGATAATATTAAAAGAAAAAGAGAATAGTGCTTTAAAAGAAGTCCTTAATGTTCAAGCTCAGTATACAGAGCAAATCGAGGCAATTCAAAAATACTTTCTCGTACCGGTAGACATTATAACACATAAATCTCAGGTGTCAAATTTATTTTAAATTTTTTAAAATTTAAAATTAAAAATTTATAATTTAAAATATACTTTACCTATATAATTCAATAACATTTAAAAAAACTATATTGCTTAAACAATTTAAAATTAAAAATTTTAAGCTCCTAAGCTAATATAAAAATTCCTTTTCCGACGTATAAAATTATATTCATAGAATCACTATCTTATGTTAATTCCTAATTTTTTATAAAAAAGCATTTTAAATATAGAAGTGTATTGAAACTTCTTTATGCCTTAAAACAAGCTACAAACCCTCCATCAGGCATAGATTTTAATAATGGTCGTGAAGGTTTACAAATATCACTAGCCATTGAGCAACGTGTATTAAATACACAACCCACTGGTGGATTAGTTGCTAATGGTAGCTCTCCTTCCAGTGTATTTATTTTTTTATTTTTCTCAAATTTAGGATTAGCAATCGGAATTGCCTCTAATAAGGCCTTAGTATAAGGGTTATGAGGGGCATTATAAATGATATCTTTTGTTGCTAGCTCCATTATGTTCCCTAAATACATAACTAAAACGCGATCACAGATATGTTTTACTACGCTTAAATCATGAGAAACAAATACTATGGTTAAATTAAGTTGTTGCTGTAAATCTTTTAATAAATTTATTATTTGTGCCTTAATTGAAACATCTAACGCACTTACTGATTCATCACAAATTAATAGTTTTGGTTCCAAAATTAATGCTCGAGCTATGCCAACCCTTTGGCACTGCCCTCCTGAAAATTCTTGCGGATATCGATTGATATGGTTACTGGATAACCCCACTAATTTCATCATTGCTAATACTTTTTCTAGCCTTAGCTTTTTATTCATTCCCTTACAATAAACTTTGAGTGGTTCTGCAATTATTTCGGCAATAGACATGCGTGGGTTTAAAGAAGCAACTGGATCTTGAAAAACAAATTGAATATCCTTGCGCAATTCATGCCATCTATTAGCATCAATTTTTGCAAAATCATCTTTTCCATTAAATATTACACTGCCATTAGTAATTTTATTTAGTCCAACTAATGCTCTAACTAGAGTTGATTTTCCACAACCAGATTCACCAACTATTCCTAGAACCTCCCCTTTATAAACATCAAAGCTTATATCATCTACTGCATATAAAGTTTTTGCTTTATTTAAAAATCCATTTCTTTGTTCAAAATATATTTTTAAATTTTTTACTTCAATTAATTTATTCATATTAAACCTTATTTCATCAATAAATTACATTTTACTAAATGATTATTGTTTAACTGTTGTAAAATAATATCACCAAAATAACATTCCTTATGCACCTTTTCACATCTAGCTTGAAAAACACACCCATCTGGCATATTAATTAAATTAGGTGGTTCTCCTTTAATAGTAGCTAAACGCTCTACTTCAATATCTAATCTTGGGATAGCCCGCAATAGAGCTTGAGTATAGGGATTCTTAGGATCATAAAACACATCATTAATATTACCTGTTTCTATAATCTCACCGCCATACATAACATTTACTCTATCACAAATATTAGCTACCACTCCCATATCATGAGTTATTAATACCATTGACATAGAAAACTCTTTTTGCAAATCCTTAAGGATTTTTAATATTTGTGCTTGAATTGTAACATCTAATGCTGTAGTTGGCTCGTCTGCAATTAACAATTCTGGTTTACATAATAATGACATAGCAATCATCACTCTTTGTTTCAAGCCTCCTGAAAATTCATGAGGATAGAGATTTATTCTATTTTTTGCATCAGAAATCCCCACAAAATCAAGCATTCTAATCGCTTCTTGCTTTGCTTCTTCGCTACTTTTACCTTCATGCACTTGTAAAACCTCTATCATTTGGGACTTTATTTTAAGATAAGGATTTAATGAAGTCATAGGATCTTGAAATATAATTGCTATTTTTTTACCACGAATTTTATTTAATTTTTTTAGATTTAAACCTAATAACTCTTCACCTAAAAATTTAATTGATCCTGTATAAATTGCATTATTAGCTAATAGCCCCATACATGCTAAAACTGTTTGACTTTTACCACAGCCAGACTCACCAACTATTCCTAATACTTCACCACGCTCAACAGTAAAAGATACATTATTTACTGCTTTTACTATCCCATCTAATACTTTAAAATTAACACTTAAATTATTAACACTTAGAATTGGATATTCATTTGACATTTTTCCTTATTCCTTAATTAATAGATTTAACGTGGATCAAGAGCATCACGAAGACCATTAGCAACAAAAGCAAATGATAATAACGTTATTGTCATTAATATAGCTGGGAATAATAATAACCACCACGATTCCATATTTTGCACCCCGTCACTAATTAATAACCCCCAAGAAGTCATTGGTTCCATAACTCCGAGTCCAAAGAAACTTAATACTGCTGATAAAACAATCATATTAGGTATTACTAATGCTGCATATACTATAACTACCCCTATTAAATTAGGAATAACATGTTTTGTAATAATCTGCCAATTACTTAATCCATATACCCTTGCCGCTTCTACAAACTCTTTATGCTTTAAACTTAAAGTTTGTCCTCTAACTACTCGCGCCATATCTAACCATGAAATTACGGCAATTGCTACAAAGGATAACACAATGCTTTGGCCAAAAAGTGTTAATAATAAAATGCTAAAAAATAGAAATGGTATGCCATAAAGAATGTCAACAAATCGCATCATTAACAAATCAATACGCCCACCTAAAAATCCTGCAGTAGCCCCATAAAAAACCCCTATTAATAAAACTACTATTGTAGCTGCAACTGCAATTTCAAAAGTAACTCTACCACCAATAAATGCTCGCACAAATAAATCACGCCCTAATCCATCAGTCCCAAAAAAATGGGCTTGACTTGGTGCTTTTAAAGAATTAGCAAAATTAGTATGACTATAATCATATTGGCTAAATAAAGGTACAAAAATACATAATAAGGCTAAAACTATAATTATAATTAAACTTATTAAAGCTATGCGATTATATCTAAATCTTCTAAAAGCATTTTGCCAAAAACCAGCAACTTTCGGCTTAATTAATGATACCTTCATGTCATCTAACATTTCATTACCCTATTATGGTTTGATTTTTGGATCTAAAAAGCAATATAAAATATCTACACAAAAATTAAAGGTAATTGTCAAAAAACTACTAAAAATAGTAATCCCCAAAACTAAATTATAATCTCTATTAATTGCAGCATTTGTGGTTAAAACACCTAAACCAGGTAAAGTAAATACTTGTTCTGTTACTACTGCACCTACTAATACGGCTGCAAACATAGGGCCAAGTAATGAAACAACGGGTATGAGAGTTGGTCGAATTGCATGTTTAAAAATAATAGCATTATTAGATAATCCTTTAGCTCTAGCTGTTCGAACAAAATTAGAGTTTAAAACTTCAATAATACTACCTCTAGCCACAAAAGCAACTGTAGGCATGTAAGCTAAAATCAACGCTATTATGGGTAAGAACAAATGTCTAAAATCTCCTTCTCCCCAACCACTAGCTGGTAAATAACGAAAAGTAACTGCAAAAATCAATACCATTATAGGACCTGTTACAATTGTTGGAATTGAGCTAAATATTATATTACTCACAATAACTAATTTATCAAACCATGAATTTTGTTTTATCCCAGCATAACAGCCTAATAAGAAACCTATAGGAACAGTAAATAACATGGAATAAATAGCTAATCTCCAAGTAACCCAAAAGCCTCCCATATTATCAGGAAACATTAAATCATTAATAGATTGACCTAAAAATTTATAAGATTGGCCAAAATTACCATGTAATAAATCTTTTAAATATAAAAAAAACTGTTTCCATATAGGTAAATCTAGACGATATTGATGTAGTAGCTCCCTCATTGCCTCGGGAGAAAGTGCTTTTTCTCCTTCAAAAGGGCTACCAGGAGTAAGATGAACTAAAATAAAAACTATTAAAACAATACAAAACATTGTCGGTATTGCAATAAATAATCGCTTTAAAATAAATTGTAACATTCTCTAAACCTAACTAAAAATACTATTTTAAAATAAAAATTATTTAAATAGATGAATAAAATAATTAGTAGGGTTCTCTGGACATTGACTAAATCCACATTCAAAAAAAATATTAACAATATTAATAACTAAAATTAATAGATAAAAACCAATACATGAATTAATTATTATTCTTTGCACACGAGAATATTTATATCCAGTAGTTCTATCAAATTCACATATACTTAAAATAAACATATCCCAAATTATAATTGCTGTACAAACTATAAATAACCATGTATACAAATGAAATCCCAAAATAGAACTACCATATTCTCCACTATTAGGGACTATATGTAAAACAATCTGCCTTAATGAAATAAAACTAGTAAAAATGGCAGCTAACGTTGATATAGCATAATGAAATGGCTTTGGCATATATAAAACATTTAAAATGTATCCATATACGATTGCTAATAACCCTAATCTTTGTAATTGACATAATTGACACGGCAACTCATGATACACAAATTGTATATATAATGCCATTGAAGAAATTATAGAACACCCAAGTATTCCCAATAAATTAATAATTATAACCGTATCTTTTTTAATCATCATAATATTATTACCTACAATTGTATATAAACTTTATCTGTTGCACTATGAATAAAATCTGCTAAACAAAGGAATAAAAATATAAAAAAGATCAAATTTCCATATTTATAATATCTCAAAAAAGAACATACTACTGATAACACTAATAACATAATTAAAAATATCATTTATAAAATCCCTTATAATTTAATATTAAAATTTAAAATCATTAGTAATTGGGTAACGCCAATCTTTATTAAAGGACATAGCGCTAACTTTAGGTCCAACTGCTGATTGTTGCCTTTTATATTCGCTAGACTTTATTAAAATTGCTACTTTATTTACTTCTTCAGCATTAAAACCTAATTGAATAATATCTGCTACAGACAACATTTTTTCAACTAAACAACTAATAATCTGATCTAATATTTCATATTCTGGAAGAGAGTCTTGATCGAATTGATTAAATTTTAATTCAGCTGTAGGTTTTCTTAAAATAATCCTCTCAGGAATTATTGAAGAAATATTATTACGATATTTACATAATTTATAAACTTGGGTTTTTAAAATATCTTTTATAGGAGCGAAACCTCCTGCCATATCTCCATATAAAGTTGCATAACCCACTGCTGCCTCTGATTTATTACTAGTAGTTAAAACTAAATAACCTAATTTATTTGAAATTGCCATTAGTAATGTGCCGCGAATCCTTGCTTGAAGATTCTCTTCAGTAACATCTTCTTTTAGCTCAAAAAATATTGGCTTTAATCGTTTTTTAAATTGCTCTAATATTGAATTTATCTCAATTTCTTCATATTTAACCCCAAGATTTTCTATCATTTGCCTAGAATCTTCAATACTAATATCTGCAGTATAAATAGATGGCATCATAACTGCCATTACTCTATCTCTACCTAAAGCATCTACTGCAATAGCTAGCGTTAATGCTGAATCAATTCCTCCTGATAATCCTAGTAAAACCCCTTTAAAACCATTCTTATCTACATAATCTTTAGTTGCTAGAACTAATGCTTTATATAATGAATCTATTTCATCAGGATAATGATTAATTAACTCTATACCTGTATTATCAATTAAAAATTGCTTATTAAAGTTTATATTATTCAAATTTTCTTCAAAAGCCGGCATCTGCATTACAATTTCTGCATATTTATTTAATATAAAAGAAGCTCCATCAAAAACTAAATTATCTTGACCTCCAACCTGATTAACATAGATTATAGGAATATTATTTTCTATCACTCTATTTTTTGTAGTATTAAGACGAAGTTGATTTTTTTCTAATGTATATGGAGAAGAATTTATTGCACATATTAGTTCTGCGCCTTTTTCTTTAGCTAATTTAACTGGTAATGGCTGCCAAATATCTTCACAAATTACTACACCAATATTTATTCCATAACAATCAAAAACAAGTGGCGTTGTTCCTGAAATAAAATAGCGTTTTTCATCAAAAACATCATAATTTGGTAATAACATTTTATCATAACGCCCTAAAATTTTCCCATCACGAATAATAAATGCACTATTAAAATGATTATCACCATCTTTATAAGGACAACCAATTATCATAGTTATTCCAAAAATAGTAAAAAAATGCTCTAATTGTAATTGGCATTTTTTATAAAAATCAGGACGTAATAATAAATCTTCTGGTAAATACCCACAAATAGCTAACTCAGAAGAAATAAATAGATTACTTCCTTCTGATTTAGCTTTTGATATTGCTGATAGTAGCATTTCTGTATTATAAGATAAACCACCAACTTTGGGGTTGAATTGAAAAATACTTATTTTAAGATCTGCCATTTAAATTTTCTTAAAAATAATTACTTTAATTTTTCTTGAGCTTTATCTTTGCACTCTTGGGCCTCACGAATATATCGTGCTTCTTCATATTTGCCATCTATTGATTTTTTTTCTAATGCTGTTTTGCAGGCTACTAAAGCTTTTCCATACTCTTTACGACTAAGATAATATTTTCCCAAAAATTCCCAATTATTTCTAAATTCTGGAGCTTTTTCTGTTGCTAATTTCATCAATTCTAATGCTTTTTCTTTATCTCCACCAAATAGACTTGGCAACTCTTGGTAATAGCGACCTAAAATCCTACTACTTCCATACCATTGATATTTAGGATCAATAGACATAGCTTTCGCTAAAGCCCTCATACCTTCTTTAGCATTTGCAGCTGAAGCTATAATCCCTTTAGCTAATCCATAACTTCCTAAATCAATAGCATACCAATAATATCCTTCAACTTTATTTGGTTCAAGTTCCATCGCTTGTTTACCTGCTTCTGCGCCATAATGAAATAATTCTGCTCCTAATTTAGTATTGACAAAATTATTTTCCCCATAACCGTAATTTCCTATGAAATATACTAAACGAGCTGTCTTCCAAGAGATTTCAAAATCATTAGGAACTTTTGGTTTAGTAGATAAATAGTTAGCTATTACTTTTTGATTTTGTAAATCTTCTCTATGATCCCACCAAATATCTAATACCCCTTTACAAATCGGATCTTTAGGAGAAACTACAACCTGCACTTTTGCTCCTTTAGGAATAGAAGATAAAGAAACTTCTTTTCCTTTCTCAGTAACTACACTTCCTGACGGGCAACTTGCTCTAACAATTACAGATTCTTTTGCAAATAAATAACTACAAGTAAGAAACAATACTAAACCTAGAATAATATTATTTTTAAAACTAAACTTCATATAATTTCCTTTCTTCACCGTTAAAGATAATTAATCTTATGAAAATTTGAACCATCATATTATATACTCATTGCAAATCAATTTACAATATTAGAAATACTTATTTTATTTCTTAATTAAATTTTTGGAAAAAAACCTCTATCCAAAAATATATTAAATTTCAAATAATAATAAATATAAATTTTTGAT
>CAYZUJ010000001.1:21343-35270 GCA_964481375.1 uncultured Neisseria sp.
TTTAGGCATTATAATTAGAATTATCCAAATTATTGTTTTTAAGAATTTTTTATAGATATAATAGAGCTAAAGCTTAAATAATAAATATAACACAAATCATGATTTATATTTTTTAACCAAACTATAAGCATCTTGGCAATTAATAAAATAAAAATTGCTCAGTAGGTGTTGTTAAGTTTCACTTGAGTATATAATATAATTATGGTACAATGATTTGCTTATTTTTTTTGAGTATCAAATGCAATTAAATTTTAAAAAAATATTACAATATTTAGTTTTCCTAAACTGTTTAGCACTATTTGTACTTCCTGAATTAAATAATGTCCATTATTACCCTTCTCCATCATTTTGGGCAGAAATTAATTTTGCTTGGGCTAGTGTAATTATTTTCTTACTAGTTTGCTATAGTTCGCCAAATTTATATTTTCCTAGGGTAATTATACCTATCATTGGTTTTATTATTTTTCTTTTAATTCAACCATTTTTTATACCTATTGATTTTATAGGTTTATCTTATATTTCCGAAATTGAATTAGCAATTTGTATCTTATTAGCTATCAGTTTTAATACCCTTATTCATGAATACACGCTAAAAAGAATTGTTACATATATTGCTATATCTTTTGTAATTGGGGGGATTTTTCAATCTTTTATCGGAGTAATACAATATAGTGGGTTTTATAAAAATTTTGGTAGCCTTATATTTTATGATAACCGTCACCCCACAACTAATATTTTTGGGCATTTAGGGCAAAGAAATCATTATTGCCATTATTTAACTTGGGCTATCTTTAGTTTAATTTATTTATTTTTAATTAATACACTAAAAAAACTTCCCTTTATTTTATTATTATGCCTTTTCTTATTTAGCATAACTATTGCCGCATCAAGAAGTGTATTTATTTATTTTGCTCTAGGAGTTATTATTTCATTTTTTTTCTTTTTAACTCAAAAAAAGCAAGAACAAAAAAAACTTGCTTTAACCCTTTTCCTTCTAGTATCTACGTCAACTTTATTATTAGTTTTATTTGAATATTTTTACCCACTAATAAATATTTTCCCTCATCATAAGCAAATTGATTCTGGTCTAACACGACTTGCTATTGCCAGTAATACTGATGGTATAGCAGGAAGGCGTGCAATTGAATGGGCTAAGTCTTTTATGACCTTTAAACAATATCCTATATTTGGCTTTGGCTGGTTGCAATTTGCAAGCCAAAGTGTAAATTTAGCATCACTATTTCCTCATGAACACCTGAATGATGGACTATTTACCAATCCTCATAGCCTAATTTTTCAATTATTAGCTGAAACTGGATTAATTGGCACCTTCATTTTTCTTTTAGGATTTATCTACACAATTTATCATATTATAAAAAATAACTCTATAGAAACTACAATAATTCTCTGTGTGATTGCAACAACAATAGCACATAGTCTTCTTGAATATCCATTGTTTTATTTTTTTTTCCTTGGGTCCTTTATAGTTTTTCTATCAATTGATAAATCAATAATCGTTTTATCAAAGAAACTTTTTGTAATAATAATGACTATTCCATTAGTTATTTTAATAAGTCTGCTAATTAAAAGTAGTATTATGTTTGATAAATTAGTTAAATATGGAGATGTTCCTACTGAACAAGAAAAATTTATTCAACAAGGAAAAACGCTAGAATCAATTGCTTTAAATGATAAATTATTTAGTTATTATGCATTATATACTTTGGATGATTACATTATTATTAATGATCCTAATACTAATGCACTTTTTGAGCCAGAATTACAATTAAAACTTATAGATAAACTAAGCAATTTTCATCCTTGGCCTAGCACTATAATAAAGCAAGCAATTCTTAATTGGAACTTACATGATGAAGAGAAAGCAAAAAGATTAACCAAGACAGCAATTATTGCTTATCCTAATTATAAAAAAAGTATTTTAAAACAACTTAAGGGAAAAAAATATTATCAACTACAAGAAATTGTTAAATCTAATAAGTAAGCCCTAAAGATAACAACCCACCAAAAGTATTAGTTGGCGTATACATTACCCCTGCTATATTAGACTGCACTTGGTAATTATTCCAATATCCATTAATACCAATTTGCAAGTTTTTTATAATATTAAACTTAGCTCCAATTGTGCTTGTAATCGTATAATTAGTAGCAGCAAAACTCTTTCCATAATTTTCTGAAGAAGATTGTACACCCTTTATAGATCCGGAATTATCCCAATTATAAGTATATAGCTCATCAAAATATAACAATATTGAATTATTAATACGATAAGAAATTCTACCCCCTATACCACCTGTATAAAAAAAATCATTAGTTAAATTGTTACTATCATTAGAAATAATAGTAGATGTTGACCAATTAGCAGTTCTTCCAAGCATTGCATAAGGTATTAATTGTAGTGATTCTCCGACTACTTGAAAAGCATATCCAACTTTTACAGTTAATGCATTCATAAAAGGATATTGCCCAACTGGCTGAGGGCTACCATCCCCTCCATTTAAACGACCTAAATTTGGTTGAGAATAATTAGTAACCATACTAAAATTGCCATCTAACCAAATACCCATATTAAATAAATGCTCAACTTCTAAATTAAGATATTGCGTACCATAGGAAACTGTATTATGCGCCCCATTAATTAATGTTCCTTGAGTAATACCATAACCTATATTATATTGATTTTGAAATTCCTTAAATGCATTATTATTATTATTTGTAATTGCAAATAATGAATTATAAATAAATAATAATAAAATTAATAATATTCTAAACATAATTAAAACTCTTTATAATTTTTAAAATATATTTTTAGTAAGTTAAGCCAACAGTAAATATTCCACCAATATTGTATTGTGGTTGATAAATACTTTTGCCCGTTGAATCAATAGTTGGTGCTGATGCCTTATATTGATAATTATTATAAAAACTATTTAACCCAAGTTGTAAATTTTTACAAGCATTATATTTAATGCCTATCGATGAAGTATATATTATATTATTTTGGGGTTGTATTCCATTAATTGGTCCTGATTGGTCCCAATTATAGTTCCCAACTTGATCAGCAAAAAGAAAGAGCTCATTACTTATGCGATATTCTAAACGTAACCCAATACCTAGTGTGTAAAAGAAATCATGTGTAATATTTTGTTGATTATTATTTACAACAGTAGACATTGCTAAATTAGTATTTAATCCAATTTGACCATATGGAATAAGTTGTAAATGTTCATTTACTACTTCAAAGGCATAACCAACCTTAGAATTAATACCCCCTAAATTAAAATCTTGACTAAGGATACCGCGTTCTTGCCCAGTTCCTGCTGCCATATTGCCTAAAGAATTAGAGGCAGTAACTATACTTCCCTTTACATCTAACCAAACTCCAACATCAAATAATCGCTCTATCTCTAACTGCGCTACTTGATTTTGTTGTAATGTTTGATTATGTGCACCATTGGATAAAGTTGTTTGATATATTCCATAACCTAGATTAAATTCATTATCAAAATTTTGAAATTTAGAAATAGCAAATACCGATGAAATATTTAATATTAATAAAACCGCTAAATACTTAAACATAAGAAACCTCAAAATTAAATCTACCCACAAATCATATTTTCTCATAAAGTTATATAAAATGTGTAAAAAAATAAAATTAAAAAATTTAGTCTAAAAATATATTTTAGTAAATAGATTGAAAATTCAAGAGGTTAGCTATTTTTTAAGATTTTTGACTTTTTTAAAAAACCTTATTAAAAAAAAGATTAAAATAATTGTTCCTAATACACCTATGATTAAATATTCGCTTCCACGAACCCAATGTAGTATTTTATCTAAATCATATGCAAAAAAGTATCCAAAGTACACCCATAACGGAACACTAAAAACTGCTGCACTACCATCCATTAATAAAAATTTCCAATAAGGGACTCTATGACTGACGCCAGCAGTTACAAAAATTGGTGCACGAAGGCCGGGTAAAAATCTAGCTATAAATAATACTTTATTCCCATACTTGCGCGCTTTTTCTTGAATTTTTGCATATATGTCAATTGTTATAATATGTTTTAATCCAGGAAGCCTAGTAACTTTTACCCCTAATATTCTTCCTAAAAAAAACATTACTCCATCCCCTAGAAGAACTCCACATAATGATACCAAAACCATAATATGGGGGTCTAATTTATGAGGGGTACTTTCTGATAAAGCACATATGACTCCACCAGCAACTAAAGCAATATCTTCAGGAATTGGCAAACCAAACCCACAGGCAATTAAAACAAAAAATACGGCAAAATAACCGTAATTAGTAAAAAAATCTATTAAATATTGTAATACTTCCACATTATTTTGCTTATTAAATATTAAATTTTAAAACTGTAAATTAAACAATATTATTTATACTTTTAATTTTAGTCACTATTTCATCAACCCATTTATTAGCTAACTCATAAGTTTCTGCTTCAACCATAACACGAATTAATTGCTCTGTTCCACTTTTTCGAACTACAACTCTACCCTTGTTACCCAAATTACTTTCAGCTAAATTTATAGTACTTTGAATTTCATTAAGTAATTTATCTGGCTCATTATTTAGCTTAATATTTTGTAAAACTTGAGGATAATCTTGCCAATCTATAAACTCACTTAATGATTTGCCCATTTTAACTATTGATGCTAAAACTTGTAATACAGAAATAATACCATCACCAGTTGAATGCTTATCTAAACATAAAATATGACCGGAAGCTTCTGCACCTAAAATCCAATCATGTTTTATTAATTCTTCTAATACATACCTATCACCAACTTTTGCTCTTATAAAGTTTATGTTTAGGCGTTTTAGAGCATGCTCTAAACCTAAATTTGACATTACCGTGCCAACTACTCCTTCAATTTTTTTATTTGATTCCAAATACGATTTTAAAATTATATAAATTAGTTTATCACCATTATATTCTAAACCATTTTTATCTACCATAAGCACACGATCACCATCCCCATCAAAAGCAATTCCCAAATCTGCTTTATGTTCAATAACTGTTTTAATTAAATTTTTCGGATAGCTAGAACCACAATTATTATTTATATTAATACCATCTGGCTCACAGCCAATTTTAATTACTTGAGCCCCTAATTCACGAAATATACTAGGCGCTACTTGGTACGTAGCTCCATTGGCACAATCGAGTACTATTTTAAAATTATTTAGGTTTAATTCGTTAGGAAAAGTACTTTTACAAAACTCAATATATCGCCCACGTGCATCATCTAATCTAATTACTTTGCTTAATCTAGACCCCATTATCATTTCTTTTTGTAATTCTTCTTCAATTTTGATTTCAATTTCATCAGGTAATTTATTACCCGAATTTGAAAAAAATTTAATACCATTATCATAATATGGGTTATGTGATGCACTAATTACTATACCTGCTGATAACCTTAATGCTCGAGTTAAATAAGCTACTGCAGGTGTTGGAATTGGCCCTGCCATAAAAACATCTACTCCAGCATAAGACAATCCAGCCTCTAAACTAGACTCAAACAGGTAACCTGACGCTCTAGTATCTTTACCAATTATTACCGCTGGATTATCACTTAAACCAGCTAAAACTTTACCAGCAGCATAACCTAATTTTAGGGCAAAATCCGGAGTAATAGGAAACTCTCCTACTTTTCCTCTTATCCCATCAGTACCAAAAAATTTACGCATTTTTTTCTGGCTTTTCAATTGTTTCAGTTTTCATAATTTTATCTATATCATTAGCATCAATAGTTTCTTTATCAAGAAGCATTTGTGCCATCATTTCAACTTTTGCCGCATTTTTTTTGAGCAAAGATTTTGCTATATTATATTGCATATCTAAAATTTTACGAATAGTATCATCTATTTTTTGCAAGGTTGCTTCAGAAATAGTTTTATGTGTTGTAACACTTCTACCTAAAAACACTTCAGTATCATTTTCCCCATAAATAATGGGGCCCATTTCTTCTGTCATGCCAAAACGTGTTACTATTTTTCGCGCAATATCTGTAGCCCGCTCAAAATCATTACTAGCACCTGTTGTCATTTGTTTCATAAATAACTCTTCAGCTAAACGACCACCAAATAAAATCGCAATTTGGTTCATTAAATAATCTTTAGTATAAGAATATCTATCATCTTCAGGAAGTTGCATTGTTGCACCAAGAGCTCTACCACGAGGAATAATCGTTACTTTATGAACTGGGTCTGTCCCTGGTAATAATTTTGCAATAATCGCATGCCCTGATTCATGATAAGCGGTATTGCGTCTTTCCTCTTCTTTCATTACCATTGATTTTCTCTCAACACCCATAACAATTTTATCTTTTGCGGCTTCAAAATCGTGCATATCAACTAAACTTTTATTTTCTCGAGCAGCAAAAAGTGCAGCTTCATTTACTAAATTAGCTAAATCAGCCCCTGAAAACCCTGGAGTTCCTCGAGCAACTATATTTGGATCAGTATCAGCTGCTAAAGGTACTTTTCTCATATGAACCCTTAAAATTTGCTCTCTACCTTTAATATCTGGTAGTGGCACTACTACCTGACGATCAAAACGACCTGGACGCATTAATGCAGGATCTAATACATCTGGTCTATTAGTTGCTGCAATAATTATAACTGTACTGTTAGTATCAAAACCATCCATCTCTACAAGTATTTGATTTAATGTTTGTTCCCGCTCATCATTACCGCCACCTAAACCAGCACCACGTTGACGGCCAACAGCATCAATCTCATCAATAAATACAATAGAGGGTGACATTTTTTTTGCTTGATCAAATAAATCCCTAACTCTAGAAGCTCCTACCCCTACAAACATTTCAACAAAATCTGATCCAGAAATACTAAAAAAAGGAACATTAGCCTCGCCAGCAATTGCTTTCGCCAATAAAGTTTTACCAGTTCCTGGCGCGCCACTTAATAATACTCCTTTAGGAATCCTACCCCCTAAATTTTGGTATTTTCTTGGATCTTTCAAATAATCAACAATTTCTTTTACTTCCTGCTTAGATTCTTCACACCCAGCTACATCCGAAAACCTAATTTCATTTTCAGATGGATTTATCATCTTAGCTCTACTTTTTCCAAAACTAAATATCCCACCAATGCCTCCTCGATTTCCTCCACCTGCAGCACCACGCATAAAATATATCCATACTGCTATTAAAAGTAACATGGGAAACCAAGAAACAAAAATATTCATTAAAAGAGATTCTTCTTGAGGTTTAGCACTAAAATTCACTTTATTTTTTATTAAATCATTTACTAATTCAGGGTCTAGTGGTGCATAAGTTACAAATTTACTGCCATCTTTGCGCTCACCTCTAACCCATTGATTTTGTTTTTGCCCATTCTCAATTACTACACTTTTAACCTGACCATTTTCAAGCTCAGTAATAAATTGAGAATATGCTATATTATTCTTATTATCATTTTGATCATTAAATTTATTAAAGACTACCATTAGCCCTAATCCAATAATGACCCAAATAAACATACTTTTAAATAAATTTCCATTTCGCATATTATTATTTATTCCAAAAAATTAATTTTTAAACTAACTTATTATCAATTTCCCTACCCATATTATATACCAAATTTACTTTATACTTAATTGAGCATATCAAAAATATAGTTCAATATAAAAATAAACATAAAATTTATTAATTACTATAGCTACTATTAATTCTTCTTATTTTTACATAATAAGTATGTTTCACTACTTTTACTCCTAGAAGAATCAGGCTTTCTAATAATTACATCTATAAAATCTTTTCGTGCTAATTTTATTAAATTATTAAACTCTAACCCATTAAATACTTTTATTAAACAATTACCCCCAGTTTTTAAATGTTTAGCTGCAAAATCTAAAACTAACTCTACCAAATAAGCTAACTTTGCTTGATCAACATTTTTTATACCACTAAGATTTGGCGACATATCTGAGAGTATTAAATCAACTTTTTCATTATTTATTTCTTTAAGTAACTCATTAAAAGTTTCAATTTCAGTAAAATCACCCTGAATAAATCTAACTCCTGGTATTGGGATCATTTCTAAAATATCTACCCCTATTACCACCCCGCGCTCACCCACTTTTTTTAAAGCTACTTGAGACCAACTACCGGGTGCACACCCTAAATCTATAACTACTTTTACTTTAGAAAATAAATTATCAATTTCATCTACCTCTAAAAGCTTGTATGCAGCCCTAGATCTATAACCATCTTTTTTAGCTAATTGAACATAATGATCATTAACATGCTGATTAACCCATGCCTTAACTAGCTTATTTTTTTTAGTCTTTTCCATTTTAACCTAATAAACTATGCCAAAAACCCGCTACTGTTGCAGTCATAAATCCAGCTAACACGGCTCCAAATAAACATTTCCAAGCAATTTGACCTAAATCTTTTTGCCTACTTGGTGCTAAAACACTATATATTCCCATAGAGATTCCAATAGATGAGAAATTTGAAAAACTCGCTAGGGCAAAAGTAGAAATAAAAATAGCATTCTGTGATAATGCATTTGCTAATTTCATTTTTCCCAAACTTACATATGCTACAAATTCATTAATTGCAACTTTTTGTCCTAATAAACTTCCCACATTTAAGGTTTCAACCCAGCTAATACCCATAAAAAATGCAAAAATTCTAAAAATCTGCCCTAAAATATATTCTAAAGATAAACCACTAAATGCACCTTGAGTTGCAGATTTAATAGAATCATTTATATGAATTATATCCCCAACACCAAGCAATAAAGCATTTACTAAATGAACCAAAGAAGTAACAGCCATTAATACTGTTACCATAGCCACCCCAACCTTAAGCCCAGTCATAGCTCCTTGAACTATACTATCTACAAAACTAGAATAAAAATGAGCATGAATTTCAACTTTTTCTGAAGAAACATTTTCAAAGTTAGTTTCTGGAAATAATACTTTTGCAAATACTATGGCTGAGGCTGCATTCATAAAAGTAGCTGTTACTAAATAAGTTGCAAAGACAACTTCTTGCTGATGGTCTCCCCCACTTAAAAAAGCTAAATACATGCCTAGGGTTGAACCAGATAAATTAGCAAGACCAGCTATGAAAGCACAAGCTAACTCTGATTTAGTAAGCGATTTTATATACGGACCAATTACTAATGGGCCTTCAGACTGCCCTAAAAAAATATCAGCAATAACAATTAAACTTTCTACTCCTGATAATTTAACTGTTTTTCTAAGTAAATAAGCTAAAAAAGCAATAAGCCTTTGAATAATACCAAAAAAATATAGCATGGCAACAACACTACCAAAAAATACTATTGTCGGCACCACTACTAAAACAAATACAAACCCAAATTTCTTACTATCTACAAAATCTCCAAAAATAAATCTTGCACCTTCACGAGCAAAATCTAACATGCTTACTAAACCCGCTGAAAAATGCCCTAACCCTGTATTGACAATAGGAACATACCGAATTAATAAAAATAATATATTCTGTAAAATAAAAGCAGATAATATTAATTTCCAATTAATTGCCCTCTTATTATCTGAAAAACAATAGCTTAAACCCAATAAAAAAACAAAACCAAATAATGCTTGTATCATAGTTGAAGAAATATGCATTCTAAAAACCTTTATTAATGTTTATTTTTATTATATATGTATATAAAGCATTAATTTTACCAGATATGATAATCTATTTATAACAATTTAAAACTATTTCTGCTAATGATAAATACTGTTTAGCTCCATAATTAGATAATCCTATTTGACAATTACGATTCATAGTAACACCAATTTCACATTCTTTAATTTTATCTTTTAGCCCTAATAATGCTACTTCATTAAATTTAGGTAAAGTAAAACCTTTAATACCAGCAAAACCACAACAAAAAATATTATCAGGAATCTCTATCGAATGAGAACATTTGGCAACAATTTTCTTAACGCTTTCAATATGTTCACTACCAATTTTAAAACTACTACAATCGATATGTAGGGCCAATTTATTATATTTCTGCTTTAAATTTAATTGTTCTAAATGCTCAGCTATAAATGTAATTACATCTATAATTTTATATCTATTATTTAAGTGCTTTAATAAATTATAATAACAACTACTATTGTCTATAATTATACTACCTGAATCATATTTTTTTAATTCATTTTCAAATTGTTTTAATTTTTCCTTTGCTACTTCAGTATATCCTTGAGAAGAAAATAATTGACCACAACATAAATCCTCTAAACTTTGTGGATATACAATTTCATAACCTAATATTTTTATTAATTTTTGCAATGCGTTAGAACTATCTTTGGAATTAGTGCTATCATTTAAGATGCGATTATTACAACTAGGGATATACATAATTTGTTTAACATTGCTAGATAAATTAGAATTCACAAATTTCGTATGTTGTGCTTTAGGTAAATTAGGTAAACATACTGGTATTATTGGCATAGTTTTATTTAAAACCATAGTTGAAGTATAAAGCGTTTTTTTTCCTAAAACTAATTGAGTTTTATTTGCTAAATTTAATGCAACTTTACTTAAACTCACAAGCCAATTAAAGTGCTTACTAAATATTTTTACTATCAAATTACTTGGTTTTTCTTTTAATTTCAGCATAAATTTACCTGTGTCTATTGCAACAGGGCATTTAACTGCACACATCCCAGTTGTTGCACAAGAATCAATTGCATATTTTTTATAATCAGATACATATTTCTTATGATTTTTTAATTGCCGCAAATAACGATAAACAATAATTCTTTGTCGTGGCGTTAGAGTAAAATTTATTGAAGGACATATACTTTCACAGAAACCACACTCAATACATTTATCAATTATTGGTTCTATTAATCTAAGTTTTTTAAAGTTTTGTACATGTAGTTTTAAATTTTTAGTTAAAATTACATCAGGGTTTAAAATATGTTTTGGATCTAGTAAATTTTTTATCTGCCACATAATTTCATAAGCTACCTTACCCCATTCAAGTTCAACAAATGGTGCAATATTACGCCCACAACCATGTTCTGCTTTTAATGACCCATTAAATTTATTTACTACTAAACTCACTAAATCATGCATAAATAAATCATACTCTTGAATCTTTACTGAATTAATTAATAGTGGTGTAAAAATAAAATGAATATTTCCAGCTAAAACATGACCAAAGATTGCTGTATTATTATAATTATATTTACTAAATAGCTTACGTAACTCTTCTATTAATTTTGGCAGTTTATCAATTGAAACAGCTATATCTTCAATAATAAGTGTACTATTATCTAAACGTTCAGCACCAATTGTCGATAGTAAACCTTTTCTTAAAGACCATAGATCATTATATAATTTTATTTCACTAGTAAAATCAATCTGCGAATATACTTTATATTGATTTATTATATTTTGAATTTTAGTAACTTTATCATTTAATTCCTCTTGATTATTTGCTGAAACTTCTAGCAAAACCGCCGAAGTATCATCAAATAAAATTGGTAAGTATGGTTTAGATAAGGATAAATTTTTTATTGATAATAAAGAGCTTATATCTAATAACTCTACAGCATCTAGTAATTGAGTAATATTATTAAAAGTAGTATTGAATTTTATAATAATTTCCATTAACTGCGATATATTTTCAAAAAAAACTAAACTAACCGCTTTATATGGCTTGTCATCTATACAATTATAAGTTATCTCACTAATAAAACCTAATGTTCCTTCAGAACCAATTAATAAATGTGCTAGTATATCTATTGGTTCTTCAAAATCTATAAAAGCATTTAAATTATAACCACTAGTATTTTTAATATTAAATTTATTTTTTATAAAATTAACTAAACTTTTATCCTGACAAATTTGTTCGCGAATATTAATAATTCCTTGAATAATAGGCAAATTTGCATCTTGAAATTTTTGCTTACTTTCTTTACTGCCTGTATCTAAAATAACTCCATTTGCTAAAACTAATTTCATATCTGCTAATGTATGATAAGAATTGTAAATAGTCCCACAACACATGCCACTTGCATTATTAGCAGCAATTCCCCCAATTTTGCAAGAATTAATTGATGCTGGATCAGGGCCTATCTTTTTTTGATATGGTTTTAAAACTTTATTAGCATAACTACCAATAATGCCTGGTTCTAAACTTATTTTTAGCCCATTGTGTAAAATTTTATAATTTTGCCAACTTAAATTAGATAATACTAATAATACAGAATCTGTAACTGCCTGGCCGGAAAGACTTGTTCCTGCCGCTCTAAAGGTAAGTTTTATATTATATTTATTCGCTAAAATAAGTATACTTTTTACTTCTTGAACATTTTCAACTATAACTACAAGTTTAGGAATCATTTGATATAAGCTAGCATCTGCACTATACGCTATACGTATTAGTTTATTATCAATAACTCTATTTTTATCAATGATTTTTTTTATTGCATATTTAAAGATTTTTATATTCATAAATATACCTAATAATAATTATATTAAGATTTTTGCATTAATGCTGCAAAAAAACCATCTGTATTATGAATATGCGGTAATAAAATTAAAAACTTTTCATCAATGAATTTTATATTAATATTTTTTAAAACTGTGGCTGCAGGAATAATTTTAAAATCATGGTGTTGTTGCAAAAAAGTATTTACTACCCCTTGATTTTCCTCATATAATATGCTACATGTAGCATATAATAAATAACCTCCATTTTTAACTAATTTGCTAGCTTCTGTTAAGATTAATAATTGCTTAATCGTAAGTTCTAATATATCGCTTTGGCTTTTTCTAAATTTTATGTCAGGGTTTCTACGTAAAGTTCCAAACCCTGAACATGGCACATCTACAAACACTCTATCAATTTTACCAAATAATCGTTTTACTTTATTATCTTTTTCTCTTATAATTAATTGAGGATATATATTAGATAACCCTGACCTCTTTAATCTCGGTGTTAAATTATTTAAACGTTTTTCATTAGTATCAAAAGCATATACTCTACCAGTATTATGTGTTAGCATTCCTATTAATAAAGATTTTCCGCCACTCCCTGCACAAAAATCTACTATCATTTCCCCTCGTCTAGGTGCAAAAAGCATTCCGGCTAATTGACTTGATTCATCTTGAATTTCAACTAACCCTTTAATAAATAAATCGTTTTTACCTAAAAATGATTTATTTAATAAACATATTCCAAATAAAGAATATTGGGTAATTCTAGCAGCAATTCCTTCTTTTTTTAAAATATCTAGCACTGACTTTCTATCTGTTTTTAATAAATTTACTCTTAGATTGAGTAATGCTGGCTCTTGCATTGCTCTACCTAATTCAATAATTTCGCTTTCCTCATAATTATTTAATTTATCAATTATCCACTGTGGTAATTCAGATTTACTTAACATATCATCAAGAAATTCAAATTGCTCAAACTTTTCAAATTCTATATATGAGATATTTTCAAAATAACTCATTTCCATTTTCATCAATTTAATCCATGCAATACCTATAATATCCAAATAATCACTTTGTTTAAACTGATTATCATTAGTCTGAGAATTCAATGATAATGCTTTAGTTATTTTAAAATAATTTCGTAAAATTAAATAAATTGTTTCTGCAATAATATACCTTTCAGATTTACCTAATTTATTTTTATAGAAATAATCTGCTAATAATCTATCAGTAGCTATTTTAAAATCTAATACTTCTTTCAATAAAAATTCACATAATCTAACTAGTTTATTATTTATTATTATTTTTTCTACCATGCTTCATTTCTCATTAAGTTTATAAAGTATTATTCTATCACATACAATCGATTATAGTTATAGCGTAATTTTTTTTAAAAAATATAAATTAAATTATTATGTAG
>CAYZUJ010000001.1:35280-49621 GCA_964481375.1 uncultured Neisseria sp.
CGTTTATTGTATCTATAATGTCAATAAGTTCAAAAAACTAATTAATAAAAAATTTGCAATAATTTTTACCATTCTCATTTTTTATTAACGATGTGATCATTTAAAATAAATTATTTTTTTGAAAGTAAAATAGATCATGGAAAAACTTAAAGACCAACCAATAGCAAGTTACAGCCAACCTACTTTATTAACAGGAAGATATGAAAGAGAATGTATAAAAAAAAGAAACGGAAAAGTTAATATTAAAGATCTAAATAATATAGACAAAACAAATAAAATCGCTAATGGATATGATTCCCTAATAAATAAAATTAAAGATATCAAACAAAAAGAAACAACAATTACAGAACAAAAAAAAATTGCTAAAATTGCTGAATTTGAAAATATAAACAATGATAAAGATGTAAAAAATCAATTTAAAAACTTTATAGATTATCTAACTGTTGCTCTACGTTCAAGATATTCTGGATTCGATGTTAGCGAAGATAAAATCTTATTTGCTGATAAATCAAATGGTTTAGGAAAATTTTCAATTACTCGCAATGGCATTAAAGAATATTTAGATTTTATATTTAGGGATGAAGGAATAAAGACTACTGATGATGAAATTGATGCAATTTTAGAAATGTGTACACATCGTCACACTTCATTTAGTTCGGTCACTAGTTACACTAACACTACTAAAGAGTTTTTGACTAAAATTGGTATAGAAAACATTAATAATAAAAATTTAATACAAATCAAAAATCTGTTAGAAAACCCTTTATGCAATGAGAATACTTTTGATTATTTTATAATGATATCAATAATTAAAGGTAACCTTAACTACTCTAATAAAGAAACTTTATTTAATTCATTTAATAAAAATATGAAAAGTTTAACTAATAAGATTTTTTTTGATAACTACTTTATTAATAATACTGAAGCTTATGAAAGCAACCTTAATGAAGTTGTAAATAAATTTAAAGTACCTGAAGCAAAAAAAGAAAATACCTCAAATGCATTTAAATTAGTAGATTCAGCTTTACAAAACCATTCTGCTTGTTCGTTAAATGTTATTTTTGAACAATGGAGTAGTTTTGAATTAAATTCAGATTTTTTTTCCAGTAATAAAAATTTAATTTCACAAAATATTTTAGAAAAGATTATTATTATTCTTAATAAAAGTAATTTTGATAACCGTGAGCTTGATAAACATGAAATGCAAAAATCCTTTTTTACAAAAGGTTTAAAAGCGGCATTAAAACTAGCTAATCCAAGTACTTATAATTTTTTATCTATTAAAGCTTTAGAGTATTATAATAAAACTAAAGATGATTTAGTATTAAATAATATTTTAACAACTATTGATTCAAAAAAGCATTTTGAATCATTTGAATTTAAAGAAGAATTATTAGAATTAATTATAAATAGTAAAAGCGAATTCCACATAAAATTTATAGCCGAACATTACCAATTTAATAATAATAATAATTCTTGCATTAATTCTTTATTTTTAGAAAATTTAAACCACATTGATAGACCAGAAGATAAAAAACTTTTAAAATCATTATGTGATTTTTATGAAAAATTTAAAGATATAATTAAAATTGATGATGATGTAAAAAATCATTTAATTCTAAAAGTTTTCACCTATGCTAAACCTGAAGATAAAATGATATCTGACGAATTAATAACCGAATTCTCTACTCATGTTAACCAAAATTATCATTCATTTTTATTACTTAAAAATGAAAATTCTTTAAACAATTGGATTAATTTTACAAAAAATAGCTATGATTATAATAATTTTATTAACATATGCTTAAAATTAGATATAATTGACGACCAACTTTTACAAGACATCTTAAAAAATTATGATTTATTATCTATGGATAATAAAAAAATGCTTTTAAATTTCATAAATTTTAATATGGAAAATAAACAAAAATATTTACAAACATTTTTAAATTCTTTAATTGTAAACTACAATGAAGATGCAGTTTTTTTAAATAAATTAATCTCAACATGTCTGTCAAATATTAACGACTTTGATCCTAATTTTATTAACTTACTCTGTAATAAATGTGATGAATTTAAAGATTTAATTTATAATTATAACTTGAATAGTTTAGCTTCAATCCTTTTATCAATTATCAATACTATTAATAATAAGGATATTTTTTTAGATCACATAAATAATTTTCTTCATTATATTAAAGCAACAAAACCAAAATGGAGTGATATTTTTAACGATAATAAATATGTATTTAACTATATTGATGCATGTTACCAAAATAATATATTTAATATCTCTACATTAGAAATATTAACTACTATGCTTATCAACAATACTTATCATAAAAAAGAACATCTATCTTATGCAAAAAAATTAAATTATTTAATTTATATGGCAAACACAAGTGATTTGCCTAATATTAGCTCTTTAATTGATAGTAATATACATACGATATTAAATTCATATCAAGAACCAAAATTAAAACTTTTTATAGCTTTTTTGTTTAAAAATAGCGAAAATTATGAGTTTTCAAATAAATCTCTAAAAGATTTAATAGTGTCTAACTCTGAAAACAATGATATTTGCAAAGTATTTTTTAATAATAAAAAGACTAAAATTATGAATGTGGATAAATATTTTGAACATATTAATTCAATAATTAATTTAGAATCTATAATTAACCATGAATTCAATACAGAACTTTTTAATAAATTATTATTAATAAAAAATATGAATAATGACCTTAAACAAAGTTTGGTTAATTATTCTAACAACAATGGACCTGAACGTAATCAAAAACGCTTACAGCAAATATTTGAATTTTTTATTCAAGCATTATTTGATAAAAACTTAACTACTGAAAATTTAATTCAATTATTTAAAGATCCGCAAAGTATTTTATTTATTGAAGAAAAAAATAAGGATTTTCTTGAAGCCTTTGATGCTTTAAGAGTTCATAATAATATAGGACGAACTAGTTCCTTAAACCCTAAGGAAACTACTACTTGGAAAATGCTTAAAAATGCTGCTATACCTAATGAAAATTTAAGGTTAAGTCGTAAAACTAGTAATGGTTCAAATAGTACTACAGATAGTTTGAGTGAAAAAGATAGTATTATTAGAAGTACCGAACTTAATTAATTTTTATGATGATTTAAATTACATAAATCACTTAATTTTACAAGTACGGGCTGAGGAACATATTTTCCTACTATATCTTCCCAGCCTGTAGAACCAACAAGACTTTTTACCATACTTGAAGACACTTCAACATAATTTCTAGGAGGCATAAGAAATATAGTGTTTATTTCTTTACATAAATCTGAATTAACATAACGCATGCTTCTTTCATATTCATAGTCAGTTGAATTACGAATGCCTCTGACTATAAATTCAGCATTTACACGTTTTGCATAATTTACTAAATATTCATTCTTAAAACATGTTATTTCAATATTAGGAAAATCTTTAGTTACTGCTTTTAACAAATCTATCCTATCTTGAAGTGATAAGTTATACCTTTTCTCAAAATTTTCTCCAATAGCAATTACCAAAGAATCAAAAAGGGACGCCGCTTGCTGAATAATCCATAAATGACCATTGGTGACTGGATCAAAACTCCCTGCATAAACAGCTTTTTTCATAAACATAACTTCCTATAATTTTGGCATTAAATGTCTAAAATTTTTCATCATTTTAGAAATTCCACCGCCACTAAATTTCTTCATCATTTCGTTTACTTGTTCAAACTGGCTTAACATCTGATTCACCTCTTGCACAGATACCCCCGCTCCTGCAGCTATTCTGCGTTTACGCGATGCTTTTAAAACTTCTGGATTTTTCCTCTCTTTTTTTGTCATTGAATTAATGATTGCAACATTACGCTTTATCATTTTGTCATTCATAATTTGTGGAGCTTTACTTGCAATTGAACTAGGCAATTTATCCATGATTGTATTCAATCCGCCCATATTATTTAATTGCTCGAACTGAGACTTAAAATCTTCCAAGTCAAATCTTTTACCTTTTTTAACTTTATCTATTAACTTCTTTGTTTCTTTTTCGTCAATATTACTTTTTACTTCCTCTATTAACGATAAAACATCACCCATTCCTAATATACGCGAAGCTAAACGTTCCGGATGAAATGGCTCTAAACCAGTAACTTTCTCTGATACTCCAATAAATTTGATTGGTTTACCAATCACACTTCTAATAGATAATGCCGCCCCACCTCTGGAGTCTCCATCCATCTTAGTTAAAATTACACCAGTTAAATCTATTACATCATTAAATGCTTTTGCTGTATTTACAGCATCTTGTCCTAACATCGCATCCGCTATAAATAAAGTTTCTACTGGGTTTAGGGCTTTATGTAGTTCTTTTACTTCATTCATCATAAATTCATCAATACTTAAACGCCCAGCAGTATCAATAATCAATACATCAAAATAATGTTTTTTGGCATACTCTACTGCACTTAATGCAATATTTAATGGCTTTTGTGATACATCAGAAGAAAAACATTCAACTGCTAAATTATTTGTTAATACTTGTAATTGTTCAATAGCTGCAGGTCGGTAAATATCTACACTTACCACTAAAACTTTTTTCTTATCGTGCTCTTTTAAATACTTTGCTAATTTACCGACTGTAGTCGTTTTCCCTGCACCTTGAAGTCCTGCCATTAAAATAATTGCTGGTGGCACACAATTTAAATTTAATGCATCATTAAATTTTCCCATTAATTCAGTCAGCTTATCGTTTACTACTCCAATTAATGCTTGAGATGGCGTTAAACTTCCCAATACCTTATGTCCTAATGCATCAACTTTAACTTCTTCTATAAATTTTTTAACAACCGGTATTGCAACATCAGCTTCCAATAGTGCAATTCTAATATCACGTAGTGCATCTTGAATATTACTCTCTGTAAGCCGCGCATTTCCAGAAATAGTTTTAACTATTCCATTTAATCGATTAGATAAATTTTCTAACATAATAAAATACCTTTATCCTTTAATTAATGCCTTAAATCATTAGGTAATGCAAAAAACATATTTTCTTCAACTGCTTCTAAAATTTCAATTGAATCAAAACCAAAACTATTAAGTTTGTTAATAACACCTTCTACTAGTATTTCTGGAGCAGAAGCTCCTGCTGTAACACCTAAAGCCTTAGCTTTAATTAACCAATCTTCTTCAATTTCTGAGGCAAAATCAATTAAATATGCAGTTACCCCTAAATTTTCTGCCAATTCCTTTAAACGATTAGAATTAGAGCTATTTTTACTACCGATAACTATTAGTAAATCACACACTTTTAATAATTTTTTTACAGCATCTTGCCGGTTTTGCGTAGCATAACAAATATCCTCATTTTTAGGCAATTTTAAATTTGAAAATACTGACTTTAATTTATCAATTAAAACTTTAGTTTCATCAACAGATAAAGTAGTCTGTGTAACTACCGCTATTTTTTCAATATCTTTTTTTATTGGTAAATTTAATATATCATTAATTGTTTCAATCAAATATATATCACCTTCAACCTGCCCCATAGTCCCTTCTACTTCAGGATGCCCTTTATGTCCAATCATTACTATCGTATAGCCTTGCTTATGCAAATTTTTTATTTCTACATGCACCTTACTTACCAAGGGACAAGTTGCATCAAAAATCATCTTTAAATTTCTATTCTGTGCCTCTTTACGAACTGATAAGGGAACACCATGTGCTGAATAAATTAAAATACTATTTTGAGGGACATCTTGAACATCTTCAATAAAAATAGCACCTCGTTTTTTTAAATTATCAACTACATATTTGTTATGTACAACCTCATGGCGAACATAAATTGGTGCTCCATACTTATCTAATGCTTTTTCAACAATTGCAATAGCTCTATCAACACCTGCACAAAACCCTCGTGGATTAGCTAGTATAATTTTTTTCATCACTATTTTTTTAAATCTTTATTAAAAAAAATACTCTCTATTACTATTAACGTAACCCCTATACAAACAAAAGAGTCGGCAATATTAAAAGCAGGCCAATAATGTGGCCCTATGTGCCAATATATAAAATCAGTAACTTTTCCTGCTACTAAACGGTCAATTAAATTACCAATAGCACCACCTAAAATATAACTAAAAGCAATACCCGTCATAATAGAGTATGGTTTTTTTAAAATATAATAAATTAAAAAAATCGCCACCATAAGACTTATAATTATAAAAAAAATCTTTTGCCACCCTCCTTGAGCTGCTAAAAAATTAAAAGCTGCACCTTCATTATATATCAACGTCCAATCCCAAAATTTCATAAAAGTTTTAACATGCTGAAAAATAAGATGTTTTCTTGCAAATGCTTTTGTAATTTGATCAAAGATTACAACCACTAATGATAAAAACAATAAACTTAAACGATATTTAAACGCAAGATTGCTAAGCTCTGTCCACTTGGATTCTCTAATCATAAACTACTCCAAAAATTAATTTATTATGCATAAACACGTTCTTCTCCATCACCCTCAACATTACTCATACAGCGGCTACAAATATGATTTTCATTAGTATCAATATAATGCCAGCAACGTTCACATTTAGTTTTTCCACTTAATAAAACTGTAACTGCATTACTTTCTGAATGCTGCAATATAACATTAGATACCATATAAGCAAATTTTAAATCGGAACCTAAACTTTCTAAAATCGGAAATAAATCCTCATTAGCATTTATTACTAATTCTGCCTGCAAAGAAGAACCAATAGTCCCCAAAGCACGCTGATTTTCAAGTTCTTTTAAAACTATTTCCCTAAAATTTTTAATTTGTACCCACTTGCTAGATACTAATAAAGCATCTTTAATTTCTGGAATAGTAGGATAAGTATGATATAAAGTACTATCTTCATCATTTTTATTAAAAATCTCCCATGCCTCATCAGCTGTAAAACATAAAATTGGTGATAACATTAATAATAATGATTCTAAAATATAATATAAAACTGTTTGCGCTGAACGCCTTGCATGCCCATTTGTTTTACTAGTATATAGCCTATCCTTTAACATATCTAAATAAAACCCACCCAAATCTTCTGAACAAAATTTAACTACTTCTTGCACAATGTTGTGAAATTGATAATTTGGATACAATTGATTGACTATTTTATCTTGTATTTCTTTTAACATTATTAAAGCATATTTATCTACTTCAACTAACTCTGAAATTTCAACTTTATCATTTTCTTTACTAAAATCAGATAAATTTGCTAATAAAAATCTCAAAGTATTTCTTATACGTCTATAGCCCTCAACATTTCGTTGCAAAATCTCATCAGAAATACTTAATTCATTAGCAAAATCTGCTGATGCAACCCATAATCTTAAAATATCAGCACCATACTTATTTATAATTTCTTGAGGCTCAATTCCATTGCCTAAAGATTTAGACATCTTCCGTCCCTTAGCATCTACTGTAAAACCATGAGTCAATAATTGCTTATAGGGAGCCTTGCCTGAAATTGCACAGCTTGATAATAAAGACGTTTGAAACCAACCCCGATGCTGATCCGAACCTTCTAAGTATAAATCAGCAGGCGATCTTAATTCTTTCCTTTCTTTTAATACACTAAAATGTGTTGTTCCAGAATCAAACCAAACATCTAAAGTATTCTTCATCTTAATATAATTTTCAGCATCATTAATCTCTAAAGATTTCGCAGTTAATTCCATATTAAACCAAGCATCAATCCCTTCTGTTTCAATTAAATCAGCTACTTTCTGTAATATAGAATAACTATTCGGGTGCAGTTCTCTGGTTTCTTTATGTATAAAAAATACCATAGGTACTCCCCAATTTCTTTGGCGCGATATACACCAATCAGGACGTGTAGCTATCATTGATTCTAGCCTAGATTTCCCAGTCTCAGGAATAAATTTTACTTTTTCAATAGCTTCTTTTGCCAATTCGCGTAAACTTACATTTGCTATTCTATTTGCTTTATCCATAGCAATAAACCATTGTTCAGTGGTTCTAAAAATAAGCGGCGTTTTATGTCGCCAGCAATGTGGATAGCTATGTTCTAATTTATGACCAGCTAATAATTGTTTTTTTGCTTCTAATATTTCAATAACTTTAGGATTAGCCTGCCAAACCGTTAACCCTGAAAAAATTGGCGTTGATTTTATAAATGTTCCATCTTCACTAACAGGATTATGTAAATCTAAATTATATTTTAATCCAACTTGATAATCTTCAATCCCATGAGCTGGCGCTGTATGCACTAATCCTGTTCCGGTATCTGTTGCTACGTGTTCCCCTAAAATAATAGGAACAACTCTATCATAAAATGGATGATTAAACAATAAACCTTCAAGTAATTTTCCTTTTTGTTTTGCTACTAATTCATACTTTAAACTAGCATCTTTATCATTAGATAAAACAGCTTCAATTAAGTCAGTAGCTATAATCAAATACTCATTATCCACCTTTATTAATGAATATTCAATTTCTTCTCCTACACAAATTGCTTGATTTGCCGGTAACGTCCAAGGCGTTGTTGTCCAAATAACTGCATAAATAGGATTTAATAAATTATCATCAATAAAAAATATTTTTTTTAACTGCTCTAAGTAACTATTATTAACTAAAAATTTTACATAAATTGCTGGCGACTTTTTATTATGATATTCGACTTCCGCTTCTGCTAAAGCTGAAGAACATTCTATGCACCAGTGTACGGGTTTGGCCCCACGAAATAAAAATCCATTTTTATAGACTTCTCCTAATGCTCTTACTATATCTGCTTCCATTTTATAACTCATTGTAAGATATGGATAATCCCAATCACCTAAAACACCTAAACGAATAAACCCTTTTTTTTGTTGTTCTATTTGTAAATTAGCATATTTGCGACATTCATCATGAAATTCTTTTGTCGAATTATTTTTACTTTTGCCTATTATTTTTTCTACATTAAGCTCTATTGGTAGCCCATGACAATCCCAACCCGGTATAAAAGGTACATCAAATCCCTGAATAGTCTTATTTCTAATAATAATATCTTTAAGTATCTTATTTACTGCATGTCCTAAATGCAAATCACCATTAGCATAAGGCGGACCATCATGCAAAATAAACTTTTCTCTACCCTCGCATAATTTTCTTAATTTTTTATAACGGCTTTCCCTATACCACTTTTCTAACATTTTAGGTTCTCGTTTGGCTAAATCTCCTCTCATAGGAAATTGGGTCTCCAATAAATTAACCGTATTTTTATAATCAATCTTTTCGTTCACAATTTAATTTTCCTTAAAATATGCTCTAGCTTGCTGTAAATCTTTTTGCATTTGCCTTATTAAACTATCAATATCATTAAATTTAAGCTCTTCTCGAATAAAACCTAAAATCTCAATGGTAGCAATTTTACCATATAAATCTAAGTCTACATCTAGTAAATGCCCCTCCAATTTATATGTATCTAAATCGCTTACAGTTGGATTTTTGCCTATGCTTGCCACAGCATTATACCTTTTATTATCGATATAAATATATGCAGTATAAATACCCCATAACGCTGGTTTATTACGCCCAAGACTTAAATTTATAGTAGGTACTCCAAGCTTCCTTCCTAGTTTTTTTCCATGTATAACTCTTGAAGTATATTGTAAATTATGCCCTAAATAATTTCTTATAAATGTTAAATCATTCTTACTAGCTAGATTACGAATTATAGAACTTGAAATCCTCTCTGTATTTATACAAAATGGCTCTACTAATGTAATCTCTAACCCTAATTTAATAAAATCATTAATTTTGCCCATTCCATTTTTACCAAATTTAAAATCATGACCTATTACCACATGAGAAGTATTTAACTTATTTAATAAAATTTCTTTTATAAATGCCTTTGGGGATAAATTTGCTATTTGTGAATTAAAATGCAACACTATTAATTCATCTATCAAATTATTTTTTTTTAATAATAAAAATTTATCCCGAAGTAATGATAATCGTGATAGCCTTTCTTCTTTTTTGATATCAGAAAAATGCTCTAAGGGTAATGGCTCAAAAGTAATAGCTACTCTTTTATAATTATATTTTTTAGCTACATTATTTAATTCCTTAAATAACTCTATATGCCCTAAGTGCAATCCATCAAAATTTCCAACTGTAACCACCGCAGAGTCTAAATTGACTGTATCTGGATTTAATAAAATTTTATACATAAATAATTCATAATAAAAACCCCACCAAAGTGGGGAATTGAAATTTATATTAACAAAAAATAGTAATATTAAATATTATTACTCTGCTCTGCACATTCGCTATTAGCATTAGCTTCTCTATCAAAATATGCCGTATGTACGCATTCTCCATAAATCTCTTTAACTATTTTTCCATATGTAGTAGTTAAATATCCATCAAATGATACATTTTGCTGAGCAAAACAATTACTATAAAACCACATTGACGAAACTAGAAAAAATAAACTTATTTTTTTCATAGCATCCTCCTAAAAAACTACTAAAAAATTTATATATATGTTGTGGTGATATTGTACCATATATGCATTATTAATACTATAATCTTTATAACTTACGAGTTAGTTAAATAATATTGCAGAAATATTACACAACAATTAAATCATTAATAATTTTCCACTCTTTAAAGCTAATAGGCATAATCGATAATCTATTTCCACGCTGTAATACCTGCATATTATGCAACTCCTGAATTTCCCTAAGCTCTGCGATAGATATATATGGTACTTTTTTAACAAATTTAACATCTACACACCACCAACGAGGATTATCTTTATAACTTTTTCCATCATAATAATCACTATTAATATCAAATTGGCTACTATCAGGATGTGCCAAACTACAAATTTCAACAATTCCATAAATCCCAGGATTTTTACAAGAAGAATGCCAAAATAACGCTTTATCACCAACGTGCATTTCATCACGCATAAAATTTCTTGCTTGATAATTTCGAACTCCAAACCATTCTATTTTTTGATTTGGCATATTTTTTAAATCATCAACACTAAACTCTGAAGGCTCCGATTTCATTAACCAATATTTCATATACCTCTACTTAAATGCCCAAAACTTACTAATTAAAAAAGTTAACATAGGAGTAAAAAATATTATTGGATATATCCCAACTTCTGGATTAAATTTGTAAATATGAACCAAAATAAAAATCCATAAAGAATTGGAAGCTAACCCAATTAAAGAAGTAATACTAAACTTTATAAATTCACTCGGCGAAAATCTATGAGTTTTTTGAAATGTAAATTTGGTATGCCCAAAATAAGATACTACCATCCCACAACAATTACTTAAAAAATTTGCTAATAAGGGTTCCATAACTTTACAAAAAATAATATATGAAATAGCTGCTAATGCTGCAGCACTAACCCCTACAATTCCATATATTACTAGTTGTTTTATCTGGAATTTATTAATTTTTTTTACAATATTCAACATTATAATAATCTTTTAAATATTTAAGGCTTAATAAATATAGTTGAACATGGAAATCCTTTTTTATGGTGAATCAATAACAATGAAACTGCCGCTGGAGTAACTCCTGATATCCTTGAAGCTTGCCCTATTGTTTCTGGTCTTATTCTAATTAATTTCTGTAATACTTCTGCAGATAATCCACTAATTTTACTATAATCTATTTGTTTAGGAATTTTTATATCATCTAAATTAATTTGTTTACTAATTTCATCTTCCTGCCTTGCAATATAACCAGCATATTTAATTTGAATTTCAACTTGTTTAGCTATTTCTTCTTCATTAATTCCTACATCAAACTTAGGCAATTTTATAAGATCAGAGTATTTTATTTCAGGACGCTTTAACAAATCATGCATTGAATATTCACGCTCTAATTCTTTACCAAATAATTCTTCGGAAATATGCTTGTCAACAATTTTAGGATTAATCCATATAGATTTTAATCTTTCAATTTCTTTAAAAACAGCATCTTTTTTCCGGCAAAATAAATCCCATTGCACATCTTCAACAACACCAAGTTCATGCCCAATTTCAGTTAACCGCATATCAGCATTATCTTCTCTTAATTGCAACCTATATTCCGCACGAGAGGTAAACATTCTATATGGTTCAGTTACACCTTTAGTAATTAAATCATCAACTAATACCCCTAAATAAGCAGTATTACGTTTTGGACACCATGAATCTTTCTCTTGAACATATAAGCCAGCATTAATTCCTGCTAAAATTCCTTGAGCAGCGGCCTCTTCATAACCAGTTGTACCATTAATTTGCCCTGCTAAAAATAAACCATTAATTAATTTTGATTCTAAACTTGACTTTAAATAAGTGGAATCAAAATAATCATATTCAATAGCATAACCTGGTCTTAAAATATGTGCATTTTCTAAACCCTTAATAGACCTAACTAAATATAATTGTACATCAAAAGGTAATGAAGTGGATATACCATTTGGATAATATTCATTTGTATTTAATCCCTCAGGCTCTAAAAATATTTGATGTGACCCCTTATCAGCAAAGCGGTGAATTTTATCTTCAATAGATGGACAATAACGTGGTCCTACCCCCTCTATAACTCCAGTAAACATTGGCGAACGGTTTAAACCTTTACGAATAATTTCATGTGTGTTTTGATTAGTATGAGTAATCCAACAAGAAATCTGTTTAGGATGTAATTTTATATCACCTCTAAATGAAAAAACTGGCGCTGGATTATCTCCTGGTTGTTCTTGAATAAGACTAAAATCTATAGTCCTGCCATCAATCCTTGGTGGTGTTCCCGTCTTAAGCCTGCCAATTGGTAAATTATATTCTCGTAATTTTTCAGACAATTTAAGAGATGCAGGATCACCAGCTCGACCACCAACATGGTTATTTAACCCAATATGAATTTTTCCACCCAAAAAAGTTCCATTAGTTAAAATTACAGCTTTTGCTTTAAATGTAATACCTGATTGAGTTATAATCCCTCTTATAAAATTATTTTCAATAAGTAAATCATCAACTGCTTGCTGAAATAAAGTTAAATTTGGTTGATTTTCCAAAATAGAACGGATATAAGATTTATATAAACCCCTATCAGCTTGAGCTCTGGTTGCCCTAACCGCAGCACCTTTACTAGAATTTAAAACACGAAATTGGATACCTGCATGATCTGTAGCAATTGCCATAACTCCGCCTAAGGCATCAACTTCTTTAACTAAGTGACCTTTACCAATACCACCAATTGATGGATTACATGACATTTGCCCCAAAGTTTCTATATTATGAGTAATTAATAATGTTTGTAAGCCCATCCGGCTTGTAGCTAAAGAAGCTTCAGTGCCAGCATGCCCTCCGCCAACCACTATCACATCAAATAATTTATCAAAATTCATAATTTTTAAACTAAATTAAAATAAAATTGCAATATTTCACATGCAGCTAATTGATCTAACTTAGATTTTTGTGCTACACCTCTTATATTTTGAGCATTTAATTTATTATTAGCTATGCTTGAAGTATAATCTTCATTTATAAAAGCATACGGTAAATTAAACTGATGTTTTATCCTATTAGCAAACCTCTTTATTTCTAAAATAAGCTTTTCCTTATCTTCTATTTGACTTGGCATACCCACTACAAATTGCTTTGGCTGCCATGATTCAACTAATTTTTTTATTTTGTCTAATTTTTCAAACTTATTACGTCCAGTTATTGTGGCAATAGGATGAGGAATTTTTAATAATGTATTTCCCACAGCAACCCCTATTCGTGATTCACCAAAATCAAATGCCATAATCCATTGAAAATTTTCAACAATATTATTAGGCAAAAACATCTCCTGAACAATATAATTGGCTTATATTATTTATCCCTAACAACTTTAGTGCTTCATCATATCTATTAATAGGATCTACATCAAAAATCAAACCAGCATCGGCTTTAACCACTAACCATTCATTATGAACAATTTCAGATTCTACTTGAAATTGCTGCCAAGCCGCATATCCGACTGAGACAAAAAGTTGATCTTTATTACTACCCTTTGCAATCTGCGTTAAAATATTTTTATTATCAGTCAATTCAAATAATTTACCATCATTAAACTTATGATGTAATACAAATCCATGAGAAGAATTAATTGGCCCACCTAAATAAAGCGGTCTGTTTAACCAATTTGGATTATATTTTCCTAAATCAACTCCGTGAAACGCATTAATTAAAGTTCTCCCCACTGGTTTATTAATTATTACTCCAACAGCACCATTATTCCCGTTATGTTCAGTAATACATACTACGCTTCCTGAAAAAATATCTCCAT
>CAYZUJ010000002.1:0-3528 GCA_964481375.1 uncultured Neisseria sp.
AATACTTGAACTAGCCGGAGTTACCTCTATGGAAGAAATGGTTTTGCTTGTTTGAGTTTTATTATTACTATTAGAACAGCTTAATATCCCAAGTAATACTAATAAAATTAATATTGCTCTTTTTATAAATAATTTTACATCATAGGTTATATTAATCAATGCTTTATATTCCACTTTACTTATTCCCATAACAGCAAATTATTTAATAAAAGATTTTTTATAATTATGCACGGTAATCATTTATTATCTATATTAAATCTTTTATAAGTACTAGCTTATAATCAAAATTAATAATTTCTATTAATGGCAATTTTTACAATATCCTTTTTTAACAGGCCGAAATGTTTTATTTGCTTTAAAAAATCAAAGTAGATTTAATAATTTGGATTAAAAATCAAATCTTTAATAAATGACTCAAAATCTTTTGGTTCAGTTACTCTTTGATTACCTTCTTTAAAGATTAGCTTAGCAACCCTAATTGCAGTATATGTTTCTGCCGCCAATATATCAGATTGATCTGGATACAAACAACCATTTGCCAATTTGTCACTAGATACTTGGTCGGCAACTGCTCTTGCTGCTTCAATAAAAAGTTGGTCAGTGATTTTTTTAGCTTGTGTTGCATAGATTGCCATGCCAACAGCAGGAAAAATATAAAAATTATTCGCTTGTCCAGGTTCAAAAGTATGGCCATTATAAGTAACTGGATCAAACTGTACACCAGCTGCATATATTGCTTTACCATGTGACCACTCATAGGCCTGTGAAGCAGTACATTCAGCGTGTTCAGTTGGGTTTGAAAGTGCTAAAATTATAGGTCGCTCATTAATTCTGCTGATTGCCTCTATGACGTTTTTATTGAATGCTCCACCAATCGTACTTACGCCTATTATTGTAGTTGGTTTAAATTTTTCTATTGCTGCTACAAACTCGTCTCTGTTCATTTTTAGGTTATCGTGTGCATATGGAATTTGAAAGTCAACCAAATCAGTTCTTCCTGACTCTAACAGTCCAAGGTTATCAAACATATTAATTTTGCCCTGAGCTTCTTGTAAACTAAGTCCTTCTTCTACAAGAGCAGTACATAATAAATTAGCAAGTCCAATACCGGCAGATCCAGCACCTAGAAATAAATAACTTTCATTGCTTAGCTTTGTTCCCTTAATTTTACAGGCGTTAATCATACCAGCGAGTGTAATGCCTGCAGTGCCTTGCACATCATCATTGTAACAACTTACTTTATTTCTGTAGCGCTCTAATAGATGTATAGCATCAACTCCAGTCCAATCTTCAAAGTGTATACAGCACCTTGGAAATATCTCTTGTACTGCTTCGACAAATTCATCTACAAATTCGTATAACTTATTAGTTGATGGACGCTTTTGTTTTAAACCAAGATATAGTTCATCATTTAATAGACTTTCATTATTTGTACCGATATCTAATAAAACAGGCAAAAGATTTTGTGGCGGTACACCGGCTGCAGCAGTGTATAGTTGGAGTTTACCGATTGGAATACCCATACCATTTGCACCTAAATCACCAAGACCTAAAATCCTGCCCCCATTTGTTGCACAAATAACTCTAATATCTTTTTTTGGCCAGTTTTGCAATACTTCTTTAATACGACCTTTATGGTTCATAGAAATATACATTCCTTTTGGCTGGCGATAAATATGCCCAAACTTAATGCATGCTTCCCCAATCACAGGATCATAAATTATAGGCAAAAACCTTTTAGGATCAGACATAATTGTTTTATAAAATAATCTTTCATTATGGTCTAATAAATTCATCAAATAGATATATTGATCAATTCCTTTTTCTTTGTGCGAAAGTTGCATCATTACTCTTTTTAACTGCAAATCTATAGATTCAATTCTATCGGGTAATAGTCCTTCAAGTTTCAAATCTTTTCTTTCTTTATCGGTAAATGCTGTGGATTTATTAAATGTGGGGTTGTATATTGCTTCAATATTTTGTGTACTCATTTTATTCCTTAATTATACTTTTTATTTTATATTTTTCGGGTGAACCATTTGTGATGGTTGAACTATTTTATTATATTCCTCTTCACTCACGTACCCTAGCTTTAATGCTGACTCTTTTAATGTTAAATCATTATTAAGTGCATAATGAGCAATTTGAGACGATTTATCGTATCCAATAACCGGACTTAATGCTGTTACTAGCATTAATGAACTATTTACGTATTCAGATATTTTTTTTAAATTTGGCTTAAGTCCATCTATTGCAAAAATTTTAAAGTTATGCAAAGAATCACTCATGATATTAACTGAATGTATGATATTAAAAATTATTAAGGGCTTATAGACATTCATTTCCAGATAACCACTAGCACCACCAAGAGAAACTGCAAAATCATTTGCCATAACCTGTATTGATACCATTGTTAGTGCCTCACATTGTGTCGGGTTCACTTTACCTGGCATAATAGATGAGCCTGGTTCATTTGATGGAAGAATAATTTCTCCAATGCCTGCTCGAGGTCCACTAGATAGTAATCTAATGTCATTGGCTATTTTAAATGTAGCTACAGCTAAAGATTTAAGGGAGGCAGATAATTCTACTAATCCGTCGTGCGCCCCTTGCGTAGCAAATTTATTTGGTGATGTAATAAATGGTAGCAATGTCAAATCAGCAATTTTTTGCGCAACATCTTCTGCAAAGCTTGGTAAAGTATTAATACCAGTACCAACAGCTGTGCCTCCTAAAGTAAGTTTATAAACATCTGTCAAAGACCTCTCAATTCTATTATATGCATCTTTAAGCATTTGAGCGTATCCAGACATTTCCTGACCTAGTGTCAAGGGCGTTGCATCTTGTAAATGAGTACGTCCAATTTTTATAATATTTTTATATTCTTCAGATTTTACCTCAAAGGATTGTTGCAGTTCGAGCAGCTTTGGCAAAAGTATATTCTTAACAGATAGCACGGTTGCAATATTCATGGCAGTTGGAAAACTATCATTGGAAGATTGTGACATATTTACGTGGTCATTTGGATGTACTGGAGTTTTACTTCCAAGTGTCGTATTAGCAATTTGACAACACCTATTAGAGATTACCTCATTAACATTCATATTAAATTGTGTGCCGCTACCGGTCATCCATACATGAAGAGGAAACATATCATAGTGTTCACCATTAAGTATTTCATCACAAACTTTTACAATCAAATTAGCTTTATCAGCAGGTAGTCTTAGAGATTTTGCATTGACTAAAGCACATGCTTTTTTAACATAAGCATATGACTGGATCATCTCTTTAGGAATTAAATCGTTACCTATACAAAAATGTTCCAATGAGCGTTGTGTTTGCGCTCCCCAAAGTTTATCATTTTGAACATTGATTTTGCCTATGCTATCTGATTCAATGCGAAATTCCTGCATTATCAATATCTCTTTTTATTTAATATTTAAGTTATATACTTTAAAAGTTATTCAAAATTCTTTCCGGAAAGCCGCCATTTTGACCATTTACGCTTATCAATTCCAAATTGAAAAC
>CAYZUJ010000002.1:3538-9309 GCA_964481375.1 uncultured Neisseria sp.
TAACTTTTAAAACCTATCAATTTAATTTATAAAAATTTAATGATTATTATAACATAATTAAAATATATTTATTCTTATATTTATAAACTATTAGCGTAACTACATATTAAGTTTATACAGATAGCTTAATATATTTTAATTATAGCAGTTTAATGAACTTTTTTCCCAAAGTTCTAACGCTAACTCGGAATAAAATTTTATCTCTCACCTGATCTGATTAAGTATTTATAGATTTTTGCACTTTATTAAAATAGTGATTTTATAAATTTTGGCAATCTAATACCAAATTATTTATTATTGTTCTAGCTAATTTTGCCATTACCAAATTAGAATTTTTATAAAAAGGTAACATAATAGCTGCTATAGATAAGGCCCAGGCTTTACCCCTAATCCAAGTATTATCATCTATATTAATAAGATGATTTCGAAAAATTTTTCTAGATTTATATTTAAATAAGCTCCATGCTATAATTAAATCACAAGCAGGATCGCCAATTCCCACATCAGAAAAATCAATAACTGCATTTAAGTGCATATTTTTTATTAAAATATTGCTAGGTAACAAGTCGCCATGTACTAAAACTGGATCTTTATCCCATGTAGGTACATTAGAGTAATTACTCCATAAATCTAATAACAGCTTAGTATTAAATTCATCATATAATTTTAGTATGCAATTTCTAGTTTCAATATCAACTGTATTTAAGTTAAGACCACGTCGAGAATAAGAGGTATCATTAATTTTGACTTTATGCAATTCATTTATAAATTTTGCTAATTCAATAGCTAATACACTATATTCGTCAATATTTTCAATATCAGGATTATAACCTTCATTCCATTTTATAATACTCCAATAATAAGGATATTGTAGATTTGGATGATCTAAGAAAATTGGTTCTGATATTGGAATACTTAATTTATTTGCTAAATCAGAAGTAATTTTATATTCATTTAATGTGTATATATTACAGTTACTGCATTCTATTTCAATTTTAGGAAGCCTTATTAGATGATCATTTCCTAATTTATATAGAGTATGTTCAGTACCAGAGCTTTGGATTGGGATAATTGGTAAACCATTATATTTATTACATTGCTCAGAAATAAGCTGTTTAACAAGATTTAAATTTATTTTATCCATTGATAACATTATATTCTTAAATTGAGTTGTAGTTAAAAATTTAAAGAGTTATATTTTAATAGATATAATATAAAAAGGTTATGGTAAGATTCCAGAATATTTCAATAATGCATCAATATTTGGTTCTCGCCCCATAAATTCTTTAAAATTATCCATCATAGGGTTAAGCCCACCTTTTGATAAAATAGTTAGGTAAAATTTATTACCAAGTTCAGTATATTTATCTAAAGATTTATCATCAAATTCGCTAAAAATATCTGTAGCTAGTACTTCAGCCCATTTATAACTGTAATAGCCAGCGGCATAACCACCAGCAAAAATATGTGAGAAAGAATTAGGAAAGCGGTTATATTTAGGCGGGATTATGACTGCCACTTTTTCTCGTATATTAGTTAGCAGTTCTAAATAATTAGAATTATCAGAATCAAAATCACTATGTAAAACTATGTCAAAAATTGCAAATTCTAGTTGGCGTAACATTTGCAAACCAGATTGAAAAAATCTTGAACTTAGTAATTTATTATATAGTTCTAAAGGTAACGTCTCATTATTATCTACATGTCTACTAATTGAATTTAAAATATTATAATTCCATGCAAAATATTCCATAAATTGAGATGGTAATTCAACAGCGTCCCATTCTACACCATTTGTTCCTGAAATTGCAAAGTGCGATATTTCCGATAAAAGGTGATGAAGAGCATGTCCCATCTCATGAAATAAAGTTTGTACATCATCAAAAGTCAATAAACTAGGATGATTAGTAATTGGCTGAGTAAAGTTACAAACTATATATGCTATAGGTAAAAATTCTACTGTATGATGTTTAAATTTGTCTTGTGCTGAATTCATCCAAGCCCCAGATTTTTTACTATTTCTTGCAAATAAATCTAGGTATAAATATCCAATTATTTTTTTATTTTTAATAACAGTAAAAGTTTGTACATCTTTATTCCATGTAGGAATAATATTATTTATTTCAAATTCTACATTATATAATTGTTTAATTAATTTAAATAATCCAGAAAGAACTACGGGTAATTGAAAATATTTTTTTAGTTCATTATTTGAATAACTATACTTTTCCTCTTGAAGCTTTTCACTAAAATAAGCAATATCATAAGCTTCTAAATTTTCTAGCTGATATTTATCTTTAGCAAAATTTCTTAATTCAAGTAAATCTTTTTTTGCTTTAGTCATAGATTTTTCAACTAATTTATTAAGAAAATCTATAACTTGTTTATTACTATTGGCCATTTTTGTATAAAGAGATAACTCGCTAAAATTTTCAAAACCTAATAAGGTAGCTTTATTTTTTCTTAAATTTAAAATATTTTTTATAATTTTAGTATTATCTAAGTTAATATTTTCGCCTAGTTCACTTGCACGAGTTGAGTATTGGTAATATAATTCTTCACGTAATAATCTATTTTCACAATATTGCATAACAGGTAAATAACTAGGCATATGTAAAGTTATTTTGTATAAATTATTTATATTATCTTTAAGAGCCATATCTTTATACATATTCAAAATGTCTTTAGGTACGCCTTTTAATTCATTTAAAGTAACATATTTACTATAACTATCTGTACTATCAAGCAAGTTTTGTTCAAATTGAGTTGAAAGTTCTACTAAATTATTTTGAATTGCTTTGAATTGCATTTTTTTATCAACAGATAATTCTATACCATTTAAGAAAAAATCTCGAAAATCATTATCAATAACTTTTTGTTGTTCTTTATTTAAACTAGAGAATTCATTAGCTTTAATTTTTTTATAATGTGTATAAAGAATTTCGTTTTGTCCTAAATTGACATAAAACTCGGAAATTGATGGTTGTAATTTTTTTTGCAAATCTCGCAATTCTATCGTATCGCTAACTGATAATAAATGACCTAAAATTCCCCAAACTTGATTTAATTTATAAAGAGAAAAATGAATAGGTTCAATAATATTTTCCCATGAACTATAAGTTTGTGATTTAATATCTTCTAGATGTTTTTTACAGTTTTCTAGGTTATAAGTTATAGCATTTTCTAAATCTTGAGTGGTAAAAAGATTAAAAGGGATAAAGAGATATTGATTAAGTAATTTATTCATAATAATCTATTCTTTTTAATAAGATGGTAGATAATATAATCTTAGAATTCTATCATTTCAAAATCGGACTTTCTTGCCTGACAGTCAGGGCAACACCAGTTTAGGGGAACATCTTCCCATTTAGTTCCAGGTGCAATTCCACTTTCAGGGTCGCCAAATTCTTCTTCGTAAATATAACCGCAAATTAAACACATGTATTTTTTCATTATAAATATTTTCCTTTTCTTTTTGTATAAGGTAGATATTATAGCACAATGTTTTTATGAGACTATTGAATGGTTTTTATCGTAGAATTTTAACAGTCCAATCTGTTCTATTGCTTTCCACTCTAGTTAAATCAATAGAAAGATTACTTTGAGTTGATAGATATTGAATTGGTTCATCCCATTTAGAGTTATCTGTAGCAAATCCACGTAATAGTAATTCATCACCATAAACTCTCGGAAAATATGCAAATAACGAATTTTCTAAATCATTACAAGAATAATTACTATTGCTTGAACAAAATGTAAGTATCTTACTGTTTAAAACTGCTTTGTTCCAGATAGAAATTGTTGTGTCTGAAAAGGGAGGAACATAAACATTTAATTCAGAATCATTTATAGAATTTGTGTTTCCATTGGTACTAAAACTCCAATCAGCACTTTGAAAAATATTTTCAGATTGTTTTTTTAATTGCTTTATAAACGAGTGCTGTAGATGTAAGGTTTACAAAAGATAAAATTTGTAATTTCTTTTTCATGAGATATATTCCTTATTAAGGTTTAAAGGGTGATATTAAATAATATAGAGATATTATAGCTTGATAATGATCACTCCTGCAATGATTTTCATACACCTCAAATGTTATTTTACAACTTACGTTGAATGCTGGATTTTTATAATAAATTTTTAAAGAATCTAATATGTTTGCCATTTTTGTGATATAATTATGGACTTAAAGATTTTAGCTAGAGGAATGTGGAAAATGAAAAGAACTTACCAACCATCAGTAATAAAACGTAAACGCACACATGGGTTTTTAGTAAGAATGAAAACTAAAGCTGGTCGAGCAATTATTAATGCACGTCGTGCTTCTGGTAGAAAGCAATTAGCTGTTTAAGAAATTTAATATTTGGTGCTACGAGTGTTTAATTTTACTGATGCTTATAGATTAAAAAAAACGGATGATTTTTCATCCGTTTTTAAATTTAAAAGAATAAAGAAAGGGTTTTTTTTAAAAATATATTATAAACCTAATTCTTTAAGTCATTCTCGTATAGGTTTTATAATTAGTAAAAAAATTAATAAATTTGCAAACAAACGTAACTACATGAAACGATTACTTCGTGAATTATTTCGTAATAATCAAACTAATTGGAGTGGCCATGATATTATTATTAGAGTTGAGAAATGTTTTACAAAAGATGATTTTATAAAAATTGTACAAGAATTCGAGTTTTTAACTAAACAATTTAGAAAATTATGATATATAAAATTTTAATAAAAATTATTATCTTCCCTATAAAATTATATCAACTCTGTTTGAGTCCATATCTACCTAAAACTTGCCGTTATTATCCAACTTGTTCAGAGTATGCGATTATAGCAATGAATAAATATGGTATAATCCGAGGTTTATTTATTAGTGTTAAAAGAATATTACGCTGCCAGCCATTTGGTGGTAGTGGTAATGACCCAGTACCATGAATTTTTATTAGGAAGTGTTGTATATGGATTCGCGTAGACTTATTATTTTTATTGCATTGTCGCTAGGCTTATTATTAATATGGGAAAAATATTTTACGCCACCACAAAATACTAATAATATAGGTAGGGAAATAGCCAATATTCAACCAGTTAGTTCTAATCAAATAACATCGGATATAAATTCAAATAATTTTAATCTAATTAATGATAAAACAATTATGGTTACCACTAATTTATTACAAGCACAAATAAGTAATGTAGGTGGTGATATTCGCGGGATAGAGCTATTACAGCATGGTAGTTTGGATAATGTAAAAAGACCGTATGAATTATTACAAAATAACAATAATCATTTATTTATAGCACAAACTGGTTTAGTAAGCAATAATAATATTTCATTGCCTACACATAATACTATTTTTATGGCTGATAAGTATAATTATGTGCTTGAACCTCAACAAAATACGATTAATGCTGTTTTGAAAGCAACAGAGAGTTCTGGTATAGAAATAATTAAAACGTTAACTTTTAAAAGAGATAGTTATATTGTTAATGTCAATTATAAAATTATCAATAACTCAAATCAACCAATAGATGGGGTATCAGCATATTGGCGTTTATTAAGAGATGGTAACGCACCTGAAGGTGAAACCAAGTTTGTACATACTTTTACTGGCCCAGCATATTATACAGCAGATGCTAAATTCAATACCATAAAATTTGATAGTTTAGCAAAAAATGATATTTCTTACTTAGATGTAACTAATAATGGATGGGTAGGATTTGTTCAACATTATTTTTCACACGATATCGAAGATCTTTGCGAATATGGTAT
>CAYZUJ010000002.1:9319-21977 GCA_964481375.1 uncultured Neisseria sp.
GCATATAATTACCCATCAGTGTGCACTGAAGGAGTTAAATGTAGGTTAAATTTTAAAGCTGTAGGTAATAATTTAGCTTCTAGCGGATTTTTAACAGATTTACCGATAATACAACCGCATACAGCTTATTCAATTTCTGTGCCATTATTTGTTGGGCCACAAGAATATAATGTACTTTTAAATACTGCTCCTCATTTAGAGCTGATAAAAGATTATGGTTGGGTTTATATTTTTGCAACTCCATTATTTTGGTTATTAGTTAAACTTTTTGAATTTGTGAGAAATTGGGGCTATGCAATCATTCTTTTAACTGTTGTGGTAAAAATGATTTTGTATCCATTAACTAGAGCTAGTTATATTTCTATGGCAAAAATGAAAGTTCTTGCCCCTAAAATGGAAAGATTAAAATCCCAATATGCAACAGATAAAACGAAATTACAAAAAGCAATGATGGAGTTATATAAGAGTGAGAAAGTAAATCCAATTGGTGGTTGTTTACCGATGTTATTACAAATTCCAGTATTTATTGGTTTATATTGGGCATTACTATCTTCAGTAGAGTTACGGCAGGCTCCATTTTTATGGATTCAAGATTTAAGCCGTCCAGACCCATATTATATTTTACCTGTAATTTTAGCAATAACTATGTTTTTACAAACATTTCTTAACCCGCCGCCAACGGATCCAGTGCAAGCTAAAATGATGAAAATTATGCCCGTAGCTTTTAGCGTAATGTTTTTCTTTTTTCCTGCAGGGCTCGTTTTATATTGGTTAGTTAATAATATTTTATCTATGGCACAACAATGGTATGTTAATAACCATGTTGTTTTAAGAAAAAATAATAGAGATAAAAACAATAAGTAAATTTTATCAATTAACTATTTATAAAGTATATAATAATGAGAATTAAATTAAAAAATGTTTTAATAAGTATAGTTACTATACTAGCTCCTTTTGTAAATGCTGATAGTTTAATATCAAGCAAAAGAAATTCAGTTAAAGAAAAATTTATAAAATTAGAATCATCATTTGATGGAAAAATTGGTGTCTATGCTCTTGATACTAATAATAATCAAATAATATCTTATCGTGCAAATGAGAGATTTCCAGTGCAAAGCACAATGAAGATGATTGGTGTGGCTGCATTATTAAAGTTAAGTGAAAGTAATCCAAGCTTATTACAAGAAAAAATTCATTATACTAAAAATGATTTATTAACTTGGGCTCCTGTTACCAAATATTATTTGGATAGCGGTATGACTTTAGAAAGTTTAGCAGAAGCTGCCGTTACTTATAGCGATAATGCCGCCATAAATGTTATTATGAAAAAGTATGGTGGACCTAAATTTTCTACTGATTTTGCTCATTCAATTGGTAATAAATCTTATAATATAACTCATTATGATGGATATATGAATTCTAATCCAAAAAATTCAGATGATACTTCTACTCCTAGAGATATGGCACTTAGTGTTAGAAAATTAATTGTTGATAATGCTTTAGCCGCACTACAAAAACAACAACTCTTAACATGGATGAGAAATAGCGTTACTAGTTATAGAACAATAAGAGGTGGTGTTCCAATTGGTTTTGCAGTTGCTGATAAAACTGGTAGTGGCGATTATGGTGTACGTAATGATATTGGTATTATATGGTCTTTATCATGTAAACCGATTGTATTAGCTATATATACAGTACGTGATAAAAAAGAAGCAAAAAGTCGAGATGATATTGTGGCTAAAACAACGAGTATTATATTTGATGAATTTACCCGCTCAAATCAATGTATTGAGGATCTTGCCAAGTAAATAATATAATTTTATAAATAAATTTTATTAAACCGACATTTTTTGTCGGTTTTTTTTATTGCGCCGCATATAGCATGTTTGCTACAAAACGGATACAATACAGGTCGCTAAAATAATTTAAATATTAAATTAATGATTAATTGTTAAATTAAGACATTTAGGGAGTAAAGAATGCATAATCAAGGATTCTACGTCCGTAAGGTTGCTATTTTGGGTGCCGGAGTAATGGGAGCTCAAATTGCAGCACATTTTGGTAATGCTGGAATAAAAGTTATATTATATGATTTGAAATTAGATAAAGGCGATGCTAATTCTGTAATAAAAAAAGCAGTAGATAATTTAAAAAAAATATCACCTAAACCACTTGCTTGGAATAAAAGTTTAGATTATATAACTCCTGCAAATTATGAAGATAATTTAGATTTATTAAAAGAATGTGATTTAATTATTGAGGCGATATCGGAAAGATTAGATTGGAAAGAATCTCTTTATAATAAAGTTTCGGTATCTATTAATGAAAATGCTATTATTGCTTCAAATACGTCAGGTCTTAGCATTGAATTATTAGCTTCAAGTTTTCCCGAAAAATTACGCCATAGATTTTGTGGGATTCATTTTTTTAACCCACCTAGGTATATGCCTTTAGTAGAGTTAATACCACATAAAGGCACTAATAAAGATATTTTACCTATTCTAGAAACATTTTTAGTAACTAATTTGGGAAAAAGCGTGGTGGTTGCGAAAGATACGCCTAATTTCATAGCTAATCGCTTAGGTGTATTTTCAATGCTAATTACTTGTATTCATGCACAACAATTAAATATTCCTTTAGAAGTGGTTGATAAACTAACAGGTAAAGATTTAGGACGAGCAAAAAGTGCAACATTTCGAACGGCAGATATTGTGGGCTTAGATATATTTGCTCATGTGGTAAAAACAATGGCGGACAATTGTAAAGATGGATTTGAACATTGTTATAAATTACCAGACTGGCTAGAAAAATTAATTGCAAAAGGTGCTTTAGGGCAAAAATCTAAAGCAGGAATATATAAAAAAGAAAAGAATATTATTAATGTAATTGATATAGAAAAAAATGAATATAGGATGGCAGATAAAAAAGCTGATAAAGCAGTATTAGAAGTTTTACGCAAAAAAGACTGGGCTATAATTTTTGACGAATTAAAAACTTTAGAAAGCCCAGAAGCAAAATTTTTATGGGCCTGTTTTAGAGATATCTTTCATTATGCAGCGGTATTAGTTGGGCAGATTTCTGATACAACTAGAGATATGGACTTAGCAATTAGATGGGGGTTTGGTTGGAAAGAAGGAATTTTTGAGATTTGGCAAATGGCTGGCTGGGAAAAAATTGCTAAATGGATATTAAAAGATATTGAGGATGGCTTATCTATTTCAAAAACTCCCTTACCTGAATGGGTTTTTAGATTAACAGATGGGGTTTATCAAGATAATAAGCATTTTAATATTATTGAAAATAAATTAGTTGAAAGAAATCTTTTGCCTGTATATCAAAGACAATTATTTCCTGATTTAGTATTAAATGAAAAGCCAAATGTTGCAATAAATATAATATTTGAAAATGCAGGTGTTAAATTATGGCATACTGGCGATAACATTGGAATTTTATCATTTAAGAGTAAAATGTGTGCAATCGGTATGGAGGTATTATCTGGTATTGATGAAGCAATTAAGATTGGTGAAGATAAATGTATTGCTATGGTGATTTGGCAGGAGAAAGATGTTTTTTCAGTTGGGGCAAATCTTGAAGAGTTTGGTTTTTCTATCATGATGAATGGGGCAGAAGCAGTGGACCAAATTATTGAAGCTGGGCATCGCATAATTACACAAAGAATACGCTATAGTAGAATTCCTATAATTGCAGCGGTTAAAGGGTATGCTTTTGGCGGTGGATGTGAAATAATGCTACACTGTGATGGGGTAGTTGCAGCGTTAGAGTCTTATATTGGTTTAGTAGAAGCTGGAGTTGGAATATTACCTGGTTGGGGGGGTAGTACAGAAATGGCATATAGAGCTTCCTTATCAATTGAATCATGGAAGGATCTTACTCAAAGATATAAAAATTTAGCTATGGCTCAGGTAGCAATGTCTGCTAGAGAGGCACAAGAGATGGGGTTTTTAAGAGATTCAGATACAATAGTTATGAATAGTAAGGAAATTTTATTAATAGCAAAAGAAAAAGCAAAATATATGGCACTAGCTCTTTATGAGCCACCACTTAGAAGGCGATTTGCAGTTTTTGGTGAACAGGGAATTGCAACTATTAGTGGATTATTAGTAAATATGTTAGCTGGTGAGCAAATTTCAGAACATGATATGTTTATAGCCAAAAACATAGCAATTGTTATGTGTGGTGGAGAAATTGAAAAAGATACAATTGTTAGCGAGGATTGGGTTCTTAATATAGAAAAAGAAAAATTTAAAGAATTAGCCTTATCAGAAAAGAGTGCTGCACGGATGCAATATATGCTAGAAAATGGTAAGCCATTGCGTAACTAAATTTAAATTAGGAGTCTTTATAATATGATAAATAAACCAGTATATATCATTGCAGCACAAAGAGCTGCTGTGGGTAAAGCAAAAAAAGGTGGATTTGCCAAACTTAGACCTGATGAATTATTAGCAAAAGTGATAATGGAAACAGTTAAAACTGCAAAAATAAACCCTTTAGATATTGAGGATGTAATAATAGGTTGTGCATTTCCTGAAGCAGAGCAAGGATTAAATGTAGCTAGGGTAGCTTCATTATTAGCTGATTTACCAGAATCAGTTCCTGGTTTTACTTTAAATAGGTATTGCAGTTCAGGATTAAATTCAATTGCTGTTGCGGCTAACTGTATAGCTCATGGTGAAATGCATGTTATAGTTGCCGGTGGAGTTGAAAGTATGAGTCTTGTTCCTATGGGAGGAAACGATTGGAGTGTTAGTCCTGAAGTCTTTAAGAAAGATGAGCATGTAGCTATTGCTTATGGAATGGGGATTACTGCGGAAAATGTTGCTAAAGAATGGGGTATTAGTCGTGAGGCACAAGATGAATTTGCGCTAGAAAGCCATAAAAGAGCTATTAATGCAATAGATAACAAATTATTTGCTGAAGAAATTATTCCTATTGAGGTTATTCATCGACTGCCTGATGAAAAATCTCATCAAATTATTGAAACAAAAATTATTATTGATACTGATGAAGGACCAAGGGCGGATACCACACTTGAGGCATTAGCCAAATTAAAGCCTGCTTTTGCCATAAATGGATCGGTAACTGCAGGTAATAGTTCGCAAATGTCGGATGGTGCTGCAGCTTTAGTATTGGTAAGTGAGGAGTATTTAAAAAAGCATAATTTAAAACCTTTAGGGCGATTTTTAGGTTTTTCTGTGGCGGGGGTGCCTCCAAGAATAATGGGGGTTGGTCCGATAAAAGCTATACCTAAAGTTTTGCAGCAAGTTGGTATTACTTTACAACAGATTGACTGGATTGAGTTAAATGAAGCTTTTGCAGCACAAAGCATAGCTGTTATAAATGAATTGAAACTGAATAAAAATAAAGTTAATCCCTATGGTGGTGCAATTGCAATTGGGCATCCATTAGGGGCTACAGGTGCAATTTTGTCTACTAAAATATTGCATGCTTTGCGTAGAAATAATAAAAAATATGGAATGGTTACAATGTGTATAGGAACTGGAATGGGGGCTGCTGGTATATTTGAAGCGCTGGAATAAAATTAATAAATTTTTATGAGTATATAAGGTATGGAAAAAATTTGGTTAAAATATTATCCAGCTGAGGTACCAGCTGAAATTGAGAAAACAAATGAAACCCTTGTCGATTTTCTAGAAGATGCTTGTAAAAAATATCCAAATAATCGAGCTTTTACTTCCCATGGAGAGACTTTAACATTCAAAAAATCTTTAGAATATATAAATAATCTTGCAAAATCTTTAACAAAATTAGGAGTGCAAAAAGGTGATAGAGTAGCTGTAATTTTACCTAATTTATCTCAATATCCAATTTCAATTTTTGCAATACTAAAGATTGGTGCAATAGTTGTAAATATAAACCCTTTATATACTGAAAATGAAATGGGATATATTTTGCAAGATTCAGGCGCAAAAGTTGCTATAGTTTTAAATATGATAGCAAAAAACCTAAATAATCTTTATGGTAAAAATAATTTACAACATATAATTGTTACTAAAGTTCCTGATTTATATCCTTTTATAAAAAGAACCATAATGAATTTTTTTATAAAATATATAAAAAGAACTAATACTAGTTATCTTTATAAAGCCTACAGTTTTAAAGATATGGTATTGAATGAAAGTGATTTAAATTTAAAAAATGAGGTAATTAGTGGTGATATAGCTTTTCTTCAATATACCGGGGCCACAACTGGTAGACCCAAAGGTGCAATGCTTTTACATTCAAATATAGTGGCTAATATTTTACAAATTAGATTATGGATTAAACCATGGGCGCCAGATTTAGATAAACAAATAGTAATTGATGCGTTGCCTCTTTATCATATATTTTCTTTAACGGCTAATTTATTTACGTTCTTCTTTGCTGGTAGTGAAAATATAATGATTCCTAATCCACGAGATGTGCATAATACGATTAAAGTATTAAAAAATGTTCCATTTACAATATTTAGTGCGCTAGATACATTATATAATCATTTATTAAATTCTCCAGAATTTACCAAAAATAAATATCCATATTTTAAATATAGCGTAGCAGGAGGAATGGTTGCAAGAGAATCAGTAGCCAATAGATGGTTTAAAGAAACAAATGTTATGCCTAGTAATTGCTATGGTTTAACCGAAACATCTCCTGCCGTTACTATGAACCCTTTTGATAATACGTTTGATAATTCGGTGGGTTTTCCTATTCCTTCTACACAAGTACAAATAAGAGATCAAGAGAATGGTTTCTTATTACCTATTAATTCAATTGGGTTAATTTTTGTAAAAGGGCCTCAGGTAATGAAAGGGTATTGGAATAATCCTGAAAAAACAGCACAAGTGTTGGATAAAGATGGATGGTTTAATACAGGGGATTGTGGTTATTTAAATGAATATGGGAAATTATTTATAAGTGGTAGGCAAAATGATATGATCATTGTATCAGGATTTAATGTTTATCCTGTAGAAGTAGAACAGGTATTAGATAAGATTCCTGAAGTTAAAGAGGCAGTTGTAGTGGGGAGTATTTACGAACCAACCGGAGAAAGGGTAAATGCTTTTGTGGTTTTAAAACCTAATATGTCAATAACAGAAAGTGAGATTATTAAAAAATGTAAAAAAGATTTAGCAAATTATAAGATTCCGCATCGTATATTTATTATTAATGAATTACCAAAAACATTAGTTGGTAAGATAGATAAAAAAAGGTTGTCTGATACATTAAAGGAGTTATCATGATTAATAACACAAATAAAACTATTTTTATAACTGGAGCATCAAGGGGGGTTGGTTTAGAAATTGCAAAACGTTTTGCAAAAGATGGCGCTAATATTGCTTTTGTAGCTAAAACAGTTAACCCTCATCCTAAATTACCTGGTACAATTTGGACAGCACGCGATGAAATCCTTCAAGCTGGTGCAAATGATGTATTAGCTATCCCTTGTGATACAAGAGATTTAGTAGCATTGAAAAACGCTATAAATCAAGCTGGAGAGAAATATGGAAAAATTGATGCATTAATAAATAACGCTAGTAGCATTCACTTATTAAAAATGGCAGAACTACCAGAGAAACGTTATGATCTAATGCAGGAAATTATAGTTAGAGCAAGTTTATTTGCATCTCAATATGCATTACCATTTTTACAGAAATCTAGTCAAGCACATATTTTAAATTTAGCTCCAAAGCCGGAATTAAAACCTAAATGGTTTAAAAATCATACGGCTTATACATTATGTAAATTTAGCTCAGGTATGATGGTTATGGGGCTAGCTGAAGAACTACGTGATAAAAATATTGCCGTTAATGCTTTATGGCCAGCTACATTATTAGACACAGCAGCAGTACAAAATTTACTTGGAGGTCAAAGTGTTATTGAAAAATCTAGAAAACCAACAATTATGGCAGATGCTGCGTATTATATATTAAACCAAGATAGTAGTATTACCGGAAACTATTATTTGGATGAAGATATAATTGTTAAAGCCGGACTAAATTTAGATAGTTATTCAGTTGTTCCTGGTAGTAAATTAATAACAGATTTATATGTTGAAAAAAATATATAATTTATTAAATATTTGGAGATTTTACCATGACACTTATATTTATTCTTGGTTTTATTATATTGAGTATGGTAGTTATTTATATAACACCCAAATTATTATATTGGACAATTAGTCTATTTGTTTATTTATTAATTATAAGGTTTATATCCTGGCAATATATTAACAATGAGGTCTTTTGGGTAATATCATTAATATATTTAATACTTTCTTGTTTTAACATAAAAAGAATTGGGCGGCTCTTAACAAAAATTATTTTTTTAAAAGCAAAAAAGCTTTTACCTAAAATTTCTGAAACTGAAAAGTTAGCATTAGATTCAGGAGACCCTTGGTTTGAAAAAGAAATATTTCAAGGCAAACCAAATTTTAATACCTTACATAATACTAAAAAATTTCAACTATCTTTTGAAGAGCAAAACTTTTTAGATAATGAGACTAATGAACTATGTTCTATGTTAGATGATTGGAAGATTACTAATATTACGCGTGATTTGCCTGTGGAAGTTTGGAATTTTTTACGTAATAAGGGGTTCTTTGGTTTAGTTATTTTAAAAAAATACGGTGGCAAAGGATTTTCGGCAGCAGCACATTCAGAAATAGTTTTAAAAATTGCTACAAGGAGTAATTCAGCAGCTGTCACAGTTATGGTGCCAAATTCGTTAGGTCCTGGAGAACTACTACATCATTATGGAACTGATGAACAAAAAAATTATTATTTACCTAGATTAGCTAAAGGAGAAGAAATACCTTGCTTTGCTTTAACTGGGCCAACAGCAGGCTCAGATGCTACTTCTATGCCAGATGAGGGCATTGTTTGTTATGGAGAACATAAAGGTCAAAATGTATTAGGTATAAAATTAAGGAATATAAATAAAAGATATATAACTTTAGCGCCAATTGCCACTTTAGTAGGTTTAGCATTTAAATTAAAAGATCCGGATGGATTATTAAAAGATGTAGGACGAGAAGGAATAACTTGTGCATTACTGCCTTATGATCACTTAAACTTGGAAATTGGAAATCGTTCACTTCCTCTAAATCAAGCATTCATGAATGGTCCAGTTAGAATGAAAGAAGGTTTTATTCCCATAGATTGGATTATTGGTGGACAAAAAATGGCTGGGGAAGGCTGGCGTATGCTAGTTGATTGTTTATCCATTGGTAGATCAATTTCTCTACCTGCTTGTGGAACTGCAAATTCTTTATTATCTGTTATTACAACATCAGCTTATGCTGCAATTAGAGAGCAATTTAAAGTGCCAATTGGTTCATTTGAGGGAGTTGAAGGAATATTAGGGAAAATGGGCGGTTTAACTTACATGACTAATGCTACTAGACAATTTACAGTTAGCGCAGTAGATAATGGTATAAAACCATCTGTAGCATCTGCTATTGCTAAATATCATATAACAGAAAATGGTCGTGAGATATTAAGTGATGCTATGGATATTCATGGTGGACGAGGGATCATTATGGGGCCTAACAATTATTTAGGTAATGCATTTCAAGGAATACCTATTGGAATTACTGTTGAAGGTGCAAATATAATGACAAGAAATTTATTAATATTTGGCCAAGGTGCTATGCGTTGTCATCCATTTATTCGTGAAGAATACGAATCATTATCTATGGAGTATAAAGAAGGATTAAATACTTTTAGTCGTGCTTTTTATGGGCATATTGGTTATTTTCTGCAAAATATGCTTCGTTCAGTTTTTAATGCGTATACTGCTGGAATATTTGCTAAAGGATATAATTCAAAATTTAATGCTTATTATAAAAAAATAACCCGATTATCTAGTGCATTTGCAATTATAAATGATTTATCACTTATAGTATTAGGTGGAGAATTAAAACGTAAAGAACGACTTTCTGCTCGTTTGGGAGATACAATGAGTTATCTATATATGGCTTGCTCTACTTTAAAATATTTTAAAGATAATGGAGAAATTAAATCTGATGAAATATTTTTAAAATGGTCATTAGATTATTGTTTATTTAATGGACAAAATGCAATCTTAGAAGTATTAGATAATTTTCCTTTACCGATACTTGCTAAGTTTATAAAAATATCATTATTTCCATATGGAAAACCATTTAAAAAATCTAGTGATAGATTAGAACATGATATTTCTTATAATTTACTTAATGATTGTTTAACACGAAAAGCATTTAAGGAGGAATGTTATATTCCAAATGATGCAAATGATATTATTGGTAGGGTAGAAATAGCTTACAAAGCAGTATTAGATACCTATTTAATTAAAAGAAAAATACATTATGCTATAAAGAAAAAACAATTAGGTAAAGATTCTTCCTATAAATTATCTAAGGTAGCTTTAGAAAATGGAATAATAAATCAGGAAGAAATGGACAAATTAAACATGGCTAGTAAATATGTTGATATGGTTATTCAAGTAGATGACTTTAATCCATTTGAATTTGGTCCTAAAAATGCACACCCTAGTTGGCAATAACTTTAGATTTTAACAACAGTAGTCAAAATAATTTTTATTATTTTGACTACTTAAAAAGATATCTATTTTAAACTATTTCTAATTTCTTCTTGTTGTTTTAACAATAGTTTATTAATATTATTAAAGAATTGTTGCTGTGCCTTCATTTGCGTTTCTATTTGTTTTTGAAGTTCATGCATTTGTTTTTTAGCAATAGCCTGTTGTTTTTGTTGATTAGATTTGATAGAATCTAACTGTTGCTGGGTAATTTTAAATAAAACTTGATTAGAAGTATAATTTTTACCATCTAAGTTAGCAGTTGCTGAGATGTTTGATGATTCAACTTTAGATGGTAATAAATATAATTTAGATAGAAAAACATTACTACTTTCATTTGCTGATGATGAATTAAATGATATTTCTCGACCAATAATAGGTAGATTATTGGTTCCATTAAATTTGATATCTTTAATATTTTTAGCATTGGTAATTTTTAAAGTAACTGAAATAGAGTTTTTATCACTTGAATCTGACAATATAATTGATGGGGTATTTGAAGCAAATACTATACTAGAATAGAATATAGAACTTAATAAAATACATCCAATTTTCATTATTACCTCCTTAAAAAAATAAAAGTTTTAATCTATACTAATAATTATAATATCTCAAAATAAAATTTTCAAGAGTTTCATTAATAAAAAATTAATATAATAGCAATATTATTATTTTTCGATGTTATTTTAATCCCTAAAATATGTTAATATTACAAATATGTATTGCTAAATGAGATTAATTAAGTATGATTTTAACACCTGAATATTTTTCATCAAATGAAACTGTCGAGTTAGCATATAATTTAATTGGTAAATATTTAGTTAGAAATATTAATAATCAAATTAATAAATATATGATTACAGAAGTGGAAGCTTATCACGGTATAACTGATAAAGCTTCCCATGCAAGGTTTGGTAAAACTTCTAGAAATTCTTTAATGTTTGCCGAATCTGGATATTGTTATGTTTATTTATGTTATGGTATTCACTGGTTACTAAATATTGTTACAGGACAAGAGAATTTTCCGGCGGCTATTTTAATTAGAGGTGTTAATAATGTTTATGGACCAGGGAGGGTTAGCAAATTATTGCAAATAGATAATAGTTATAATGGTAAACCTTTAGATATTAACAGTAAAATTTGGATTGAAGATTTAGGAGTAAAGCTAAAAAATATTGAAAAATTGCCAAGAATAGGGATTAATTATGCACAAGAATATAAAGATAAATTGTGGCGATTTCGCTACATTGACACTAAAAGCCAAACAAGAAGTAATTTTTAAAAAAACCTTAATTTTAGATGAAAAAATAAATATTTATTATAGTTTTTATAATACACATTTTGGTAATTGTATAATTGGGTTATATAAGGATTATATTTGTTATTTAGCGTTTTTTGATATAGATGCTACTAATGAGATAGCATTACAGGCGTTACAAAAAAAATGGATGGGGGCAAATATTATATTTGATGAATCAAAAATTTCCCAAATAATTCCTAAATTAAAATTATTTTTTAATGATGAATATAAGGGAGACGGAATAAAGTTAATATTCAAAGGAACTGAGTTACAATTAAAAACATGGCAAGAGTTATGTATGATTCCTTACGGCAGACGGACTAGTTATTCGCAAGTTGCATATAATTTAAACTCAAAGGCTGTTAGAGCTGTAGCTAGTGCGATTGCCAATAATCCTATTGCTTTCTTAATTCCTTGCCATCGAGTTATTAGTAAATCGGGTAATTTAAATAAATATCGATGGGGGATAAAAATAAAAGAACTAATGTTAGATTATGAAGCAAAAAATTCAGTATTTATTGAATTTTGCTAACTCAGCCTGCGATTCTTTACCATTATAATCAGCCCAATTAGGTGGCATCCATAAATGGCGCAAATCTTTATCTTTAATAATATCTTTAAACATAGATTTCCATTCATGAAATGTTAGAGTTATAGGGTTAAAACTTTCTATTGGTCTAGTTATGCCATAAATAGGTTCTTCTTCTTCTTCTTCGTATGTTCCAAATATCTTATCCCAAATTATAAAAACGCCTGCAT
>CAYZUJ010000002.1:21987-36137 GCA_964481375.1 uncultured Neisseria sp.
CCTGCATAGTTTTTATCAATATATTTAGGGTTTTTTCCATGATGTACTCTATGATGTGATGGAGTATTAAAAATTTTTTCAATAAATCCTAATTTGTTTACTAATTGAGTGTGTACAAAAAATTGAAAACCTAAATTTAGCCCTACAATTAATAAAACTGCTTCTGGCGTAAAACCAATATATGTTAAAGGAATCCAAAATAACCACATCCCAGAAATAGGGTATGTCATACTTTGACGAAAGGCTGTTGAAAAATTTAAATTAGTTGATGAGTGATGAGTTACATGTGAAGACCATATAAAGCGAACTCTATGGGCAGTTCTATGAAACCAATAATAAAAGAAATCTTGGCCAATTAATAGCATAAATATACTATACCATGTTAATTGAGAAAATAAATGTATACCATGTTGATATACCCATGTATATATTGTTTTTACTATTAGAATAGTAAAAATTATATCAGAGGCTTGAAACATAAGTGAGAGGCTAAAATTAGCAAATGTATCTTTTAGATTATAAATATTTAATTTTTTTTTGTAATAATATATATATTCAATTAAAAAACAAATAATAAAAATTGGTGCAAGTAATATTAAAATTATACTAGAATCTAAGTTAGTTTGCATATTTTAACTTTCTTTAATTTTATCAATTAACAAAAAGTTTTTTCATTAACCATATTTTCCATTTAGAATATGGAGGATATTTAATAGGAATATCTAAAAATGTTGCTGTATTAACTATAGATTTTGCATGCGAAAATGCATCAAAAGTATATTTTCCATGGTAGCAACCGTTTCCACTTTTCATTATCCCACCAAACGGCAATCGAGGATTAACTAAATGAAATAAGCCAATATTTACACCACCACCACCAAAAGGAATCCTATGGATAATTTCATCACAAAATTTATTATCTTGGCTAAATATATACAAAGATAATGGATTAGGGTTTTTGCTTATAATTTCATATAGCTGTGCTTTATTTTTAAAACTGATTATTGGTAATATAGGACCAAATATTTCTGTTTGCATAATTTCGCTATTTAAGTTTGGTTCATCTATTAATGTAGGTTCAATAATAAGGTTATCTGCATCAGATTTTCCTCCATAAATTATTTGATTATCTTTTATATAGTTGCATAGAGTATCGAAATGCTTATGATTTATTATTTTAGTAAAATTATTAAGATTATTTGCATAAAATTCTTTAATAATTGATTTTAATTTTTTAATAAAAATTTCTTTAATATTATGATCTATTAATATATAATCAGGAGCTACGCAAGTTTGACCTGCATTAAAAAATTTAGACCAAATAAGCCTTTTACATGCTACATCTAAATTAATTTTATGATCAATAATTGCAGGGCTTTTACCACCAAGTTCTAAAGTATAGGGGATTAATTTTTCTGCACAAAGTTTTGCAACTTCTTTTCCTACTATAGAAGAACCAGTAAAAAAAACATAATTAAAATCAAAATTATTTATTAATTTAGGAATAATCTCAAAACCATCACCTTCAATTGCTATAACATAATTAGGATTAAAAGAATAAGAAATTATTGATTGTAAAATTTTGCTAACATTTACTGTGTATTCTGATGGTTTAACTACTGCACAATTACCTGCAGCAATAGCACCAATTAATGGTGATAAAATAAGTTGAACAGGATAATTCCATGGGGCAACTATTAAAACTACACCGCGAGGAACTTTATAAATATAGCTTTTCGAATAAAATAATGTAATAGGAGACTTTACTTTTTGCTTTTTCATCCAAGACTTTAGATTTTTTAAAGCAAAATTAATCTCTTCATAAACAATAGCAATTTCACTTGAATAAGCCTCAAACAATGGCATAACCCATATTAATACTAATATTAATGCTTCTAAAAGTTGTTGTTCATGGTATTTAATGGATGCTTTTAATTTTAATAATTGCTCGCGACGAAATTGTATTGAAAGAGTTTTTCCTGTTTGAAAAAAATCTCGAAGTTTACCAATTAGTTTCATCAATTTTCTCTGAAATATTTTATATTATAATAAGAAAAAATAATTTAACACCTTAATAAATTTTAAAGTCAATTTTATTTATTTATTCTCAAAATAGCTTTTAGCATTTATTTCTAAAGGCTTTATTAATAAGAGATATAAATCTGCTAATATTGCTTTTTTAGAAAATATTTAACGTAATTATATATCATTATGATTTATTCTCATAACCTAGTTTATTTATAATAGTAATTTTCACTATTGTTATTAATTCTAAACTCCTTTAAAATTGCTTCTTTTATTAAACATTAATAAATTACCTTTTTAAATTTGTTTTAAATGGATATAAGTAAATGAAATCAATCAATAATTATAATATTAAGCATATTAATGCCGCAAATAAAATTGCAATCGCGTTTAGAAAATTTAAAAAAAACATGGATAATAAAACTACAAATTTATTTGGCTTCAAACAATTTACATCTAAATCTAACAAATTAAATAATACAATTGATTATTATTTAAATATTAAAACTCATAAAATAGTATATATGCCTTCAAAAAAGTCAAAGATTGAAAAAAAAGGCACATTCAAAATAATTTCTCATGAAAATAATGAAATGATTAGTTTAAAATTTATTATAAATAAAAAATGGAGTTATCGACAAAATGAAATTGCAAAAATTTATTATGACTTAGAAATAAAAAGTTTTCAACCTATTTATGAAGTTAAGGAAGGAGTTTTTATTAGTAATAATAGAGGAACATCTTTAGATATAGTATTGAATAATGAAAATAAAATAATTCAGCTAAATGATTTTAAAAATATTTTACAAGATATAAAGAAATTACATCAAGCTGGATACTACTATAGAGACTTTAAACCTGAAAATATAACAATTGATAAATTAAATAAATTATGGGTTATTGATCCAGATTCTTTAGCTAGAGGCGACATGGGAGAAATAGATGTAATTGGTACAGCTTCTTTTTCAACCTTTTATTTATTACATGAAATATATTATAATAAAAATTATAATATGTTAAAAATTGCTGATGATTATGCCTTGGCATTGACTTTATTAGAATGTAATGGTAGGATTATTCAACCACAAATAAAAGAAAAATATGAATATTCTAAAATACACGGAATCTTTTTAACAAAAAAAACTTTAAAATGGATAGATAAAAATGTTAAAGCAAATTATAAAAATCAATTTAAATGTTTAATTAAAGATCCTGTTGATTATTATAATAAGTTTAAAACAAATAATCATTTAATAGATATGTTAATTATTGAATAAAATTTGAATTAGTGCATTTTTTATATTTTATTAATAATGCCTAATTTTTTTGTAATTGGTTATTTCCTTTAATATTACTTTATGACAATATAATTGTTAAATAATATACTGATATAATTAGTTATTTACTTTAGTGATGTTTATGATTAGTATAATTGTTGGTATAAAATTTGTAGTTTCCTTATATATGTGATTCATTAAATTAATATTAATTTATAATTAAGCGTACTGTTAAATCTTTTCGTAGTTGATTAGATTCAGCAACCAATAAAGTTAAGGGCATTAAACTGATATTATCTATTTTATGTAAGAGGTTGGTATATTTGAGGTTTATCTAGGCAAATATATTTATCTATTTCCATTTGCCTTCTTTCCAGTGTAATCGGCATACCGATACATAACTAGTATCAGTTTGAGCTAATTTATCATCATCTATAACAAATGCGTTTCCTTCTTTTATTACCGTTTTATTTTTAATTAACATATTGAAGGTGGCTTTACGTCCACAATAGCAAATTGTTTTTAATTCTTCAATTGTATCTGCAATTGCTAATAAATGTGCTGAAGATGCAAATTCGCGACCGCAATAATCTGAGCGTAGCCCGTAGCAAATAACTGGTATGTTGAGATAATCAACTATATCTGATAATTGGGTTATTTGGTTGACTTTAAAAAAATGAATTTCATCTACTAAAACACAAGATATTTTATTTTTAGCATTTTCATTTTTGACTAGATTAAATAAATTATCACTTGCATTTGTAGAGATAGCTTCTCTATCAAATCCAATGCGTGACTTAATTTTATTATCGCCAGCCCGCTTATCCATACTAGAAGTAAGAATTAAAATATTCTGGTTACGGTCATTATAATTATAAGCTACTTTTAATAAATCTAGAGTTTTCCCTGCATCCATTGCTGAATATCTAAAGAATAGTTTTGCCATTTAATATTACCTAATTAATTGAAGTTATTATAATTTATTGCCTGAATTAATAATTGATTATTATTTTGACTATCTAAAAATATTTTTCCAATACATTCTACCTGTACAACAATCAATCCATAATAATTATGATTATTTTGTATAACTTCAACAATAATGCCTGCTTCTTGATTATCAATAAGTGGGCTTACTACTTTTTGTCCTATTTTAACCTCTTGGTCACAAGTAAATTTATACATTTGTTTTTTTAGTTTGCCTAAATAATGAGTTCTAGCAACAATTTCTTGTCCTGTGTAGCAGCCTTTTTTATAGCTAATTCCTTTAATAAAATCATAATTAATATTTTGGGGAATAAAAAGCTCTTGGGTTGCTAAATATATAAATGCAATTGCGTTATCTATTAAAAATGTTTTCCAATCTTGTGTTTCTGTAGAAAGATTTTCAGGTAAATCCTCACATATAGATAAATAAATATTTTCTTTTAATTCTAAAGATAAACCTGTAATAGTTTTATTATTACCAAATATTATGTTGACACTTGTTAATTTGGTAATATTTACCATTGAGCGCAATATAAACATTTTTAATCTAGGTATAATTTTTTCAATTATTTGTAGTGATGTAATTAGATAATATGAATTTTCAGAGTATTTAGTTATAATAAAACTAGCAAGCATTCGTCCTTTATTATTTAGATGAGCTGAAAATTGAAATTGTTGAATATTTAGCTCATTAATATCATTAGTTAATTGATTCTGTAAAAATTTGCTTGCATCATTTCCCTTAACTTCAATAACAGCTAATTGGTTATTTAAATTAGAAAGCATCATATAATCTAATTCCTTTGTATTTGTAACATTTTTCGGACGCGCTCTAAATCTTCTGTGGAGTCAATACCAATTGCTGGAACTATATCAGTTTGGTGAACTGCTATTTTGTAACCATTATAAAGTACCCTTAACTGCTCTAAAGATTCAATTTGTTCTATAGTAGAAATAGATAATTTGCTATATATTTTTAAGAATTCTACAGTATAAGCATATACACCAATATGTCGTAATACCTTATATTGGATTGGTATAGTGGTATCAGTTTTATTTATAAAGTTATCACGAGAAAATGGTATAGGTGCACGAGAAAAATATAGTGCATTATCATCTTTGTCAAGAACAGTTTTAACAATATTAGGATTAATTATTTCATTATAGTGATTAATTTGATGAGCAATAGTTGCTATTTTTATTGAATTATTTTCATGTAATTTTTTAATAATAAATTCTGCGAGCTGATTAATTAGTAAAGGTTCAATTAATGGTTCATCACCTTGAACATTAATTATAATTTCATCGTCTTTCATGTTTAAATTAGATACTAATTCTGCTATACGTTCAGTACCTGAGGTGTGTTTAGGAGATGTTAAATGAACGATAATGTTATGAGCTTCACAGACTTTTACTATATCAAGATGGTCAGTAGCTACCATAACTTGTTTTGCCCGACTTTTAAGAGCTTGTTTAGCAGTTCTAATTAAAAGTGGCTCACCACATATATCTAAGAGCATTTTATTAGGTAGGCGAGTTGAACCATGTCTTGCTGGAATTATTATTTTAAAATTATTCATTATCAATGTTTCTAGCTTTATCAATTAACATGATAGGTATTTCATCTTCGATGGGGTATGCTAATTTACATTTATTGCAAACTAATTCATTATGTTTATTATCAAGTTCAATTTTTGCTTTACATAATGGACAGACAAGAATTTCAAGTAATTTATTATCCATGAGATTTATCCTTTAGATTTTTAATTTGGTAAATTATTTCTTGGTTATCTAATTCAACTTTAATTAGAATTACCCATATTTTAGCATTATTAAATTTTGCTAATTTAACATAATCTTTCTCAGTAACTAGAATTGCCTCATATTCTTTAGGAATATCATTTATTTTAAAGTCATAATGATCAGGAAAAGCTATTTTTCTATTGAGTTTTATACCATAATTTATAAGAAAATCAAAAAATCGATTTGGATTTCCAATTGCAGCTATGGCTATAGTATTAAAATTATTTATCATATTTATATTAACAATCTCTTTAGTAACAGGATTGAAAATTTTATCTATTATAAGATTTTGTTGACTAATAGTTATTTTTGGATTGATTAATTTAATATTATTTAAGAAATTTTCTTGAAGGGTGATATTACCATTAATTACAATTGCATCAACATTACATAAAGAATTTATTTTTTCACGTAATGGTCCCATAGGTAAGAGGAATTTATTACCAAACATTCGTGTGGCATCAATTACAGCAATTTTATAATCAGAAATTAAACTATAATGCTGTAGACCATCATCAGATATAATAAGCTCAATATCAGGAAAGCTTTTTAATAATTTTAATGCAGCAAGATAACGTTTTCTACTTATGGCAACTTTTATATTATTTTGTGCATATATTAATGCTTCATCGCCTACCATTTCGCTAGTATCAGTGGGCGATACAATGTGAGGATGTTTAATTTTGCTTTTATATCCGCGTAATACTACTCCTACTTTTATCCCTTCCTTAGATAATTCTGTAGCTAAATATTTTGTTAATGGAGTTTTACCTACACCACCAACAGTTATATTACCTACGACAATAAGAGGTATAGGTAATTTATAGCTTTTAAATATTTTAAATTTATATAGCAGATATCGTATACGGCTAACTATAGAAAAAAGAATAGATAAGGGTAATAATATAAGAGTTAACCATAAATTAATACGGTTATACCAATGATTTTCAATTAAGTGTTGTAATTTCATTAGTGATTTTTCTTTTAAATAAAATCTAAACTTACGTATAAAATTATATCACAAATATTATTTAAAGAGTAAACGCAAAGTTTCTTATGTTTTATGATATGTTATAATTTTGCCTTAATAATAAATAGATATTCAGGAAGAATAATGGAATTAGATAAAGCTTATTCGCCAAAAGATATTGAGAGCAAATGGTATAACATGTGGGAAAGTTCTGGCTATTTTAAGCCTACTTTTAAAGAAAATTCTAAAAATTATTGTATTCAATTGCCGCCCCCAAATATAACTGGTACATTACATATGGGGCATGGTTTCCAGCATACCATTATGGATATTTTAATTAGATATCATAGAATGTTAGGTTTTAATACTTTATGGCAACCAGGAACTGATCATGCAGGAATTGCTACTCAAATTGTTGTAGAAAGACAGCTAGAGGCTATAGGAGTTTCTAAAAATCAATTAAATAGAGAAGATTTTATTAAAAAAGTTTGGGAATGGAAAGAAATTTCTGGAGATATAATTACTAAACAAATGCGTAGGCTAGGGGCTTCATGTGATTGGTCAAGAGAACGTTTCACTATGGATGATGATTTATCAAAAGCTGTTATTGAAGTGTTTGTTAGTCTTTATGAAAAAGGCTATATTTATCGTGGTAAAAGGTTAGTTAATTGGGATATTAGACGTCAAACTGCTGTTTCCGATTTAGAAGTAATATCTGTTGAAGAAGAGGGAAAGTTATGGCATATAAGTTATCCAATTAAAGAGAGTAATTTAACTATTGTAATTGCAACTACTCGCCCAGAGACTATGCTTGGTGATGTTGCTGTTGCTGTAAACCCAAATGATGAAAGGTATAAGGATTTAATTGGTAAATATGCAATATTGCCATTAGTTAACCGAGAAATCCCAATTATTGCTGATGATTACGTAGAAATATCTTTTGGCACTGGTTGCTTAAAAATTACTCCAGCACATGATTTTAATGATTATGAAATTGGTAAGCGTCATAATTTAGAAATGATTAATATTTTTACTTTAGATGGGTATATAAATGAAAATGCCCCTAAAAAATATCAAGGATTAGATAAGAATACAGCACGTTTACAAGTTATTGCTGATTTAGAGGTAAAGGGATTATTATTAGAAACTAAGCCTCATAAATTAATGGTCCCACGCGGAGAAAAAGATGATGTAATTATAGAGCCTATGTTAACAGATCAATGGTTTATGAAAATGCAAGAGTTTGCAGATATTGGTTTAGATTTAATTAAGAAAAATGAAATTCAATTTGTTCCTGATAATTGGCGTACTACATACAATAATTGGTTAGAAAATATCAAAGATTGGTGTATTTCTCGACAATTATGGTGGGGTCATAGAATACCAGCATATTATGATGAGTTTAATAATGTATATGTAGCAAGAAGTTTAAATGATGCAATAAAGCAGGCTAAAACAGAAAAATTAATTCAAGATAATGATGTCTTAGATACTTGGTTTAGTTCAGCGTTATGGTGCTTTACTACCTTAGGGTGGCCTAATAAAACTAAGGAGTTAGAAATGTTTTTACCTTCAAATGTTTTGGTTACAGGGTTTGATATTATATTTTTTTGGGTTGCTCGTATGATTATGCTTACCCAAGAATTTACAGAAAAAACTCCTTTTAAAGAGGTTCTTATTACAGGTTTAATTCAAGATGCACACGGAAATAAAATGTCTAAATCAAAAGGAAATATTATAGACCCTCTAGATTTAGTAGATGGTATTAGTGTTGATGAACTAATAATTAAACGTACAGCAAATTTATTGCAGCCTAAACAAAAAGAGAGTATTGCTAAACAAACAAGGAAAGACTATCCAAATGGATTTTTAGCTTTTGGTGCAGATGCGTTAAGATTTTCTTTTGCTTCAATGGCAACGCATGGACGAGAAATCCGTTTTGATATAAAAAGAATTGAAGGTTCAAGAAATTTTTGTAATAAATTATGGAACGCCTCTCGCTTTGTATTAATGAATCTTAATAATAATAAACAATTTATAAATACCTCTTACAACGATTTAAATTTTATTGATAAATGGATTCTAACTTTAATTAACAAATTAATTTCTGAAATAGATTTTAGCTATACAACTTATCGTTTTGATATTCTTGCACAAAAATTATATGAATTTGTTTGGAATGAGTATTGTGATTGGTATTTAGAATTTGCTAAAGTTAATATTAATAGTGAGAGTAATAAGATTTCAACTATTAATACGCTTTTAAAAACACTAGATAGCATATTAAAATTATTGCATCCAATAATACCTTTTATCACTGAAGAAATTTGGCAAAAATTTTCATGTCTAAAAAACGATTCTTTAAATAATTATGAATCTATTATGATTTCTAATTATCCAGCAAAAGAAGATTTTGCGGAAAATAATGAAAGTATTGAAAAAGTTAATTTTCTCAAGGAAATTGTAGTTAGTATCAGAAATTTAAGAGCTCAAATGAATATTAGTCCAGCTGAAAAAGTTTCTATATTAATAGAAGTAAAAGAAAATTTTAAACATTTAATTAATGAATTTATTCCATATATTTTTATTCTTGCTAAAGCTAGTGAAGTAAATACAATTGATAAATTTACTGAAGAAAATACATTTGCACCAATAGCAGTTATTGGCAGTAATATACGAGTTATGTTAAAGTTAAAACTTGATATTAATACTGAAAAATTAAGAATTGCTAAAGAAATAGAAAAAATAAATAAAGAAATAGAAAAAATAAAGATAAAATCAGATAACCCAAATTTTATAGCTAGAGCACCTAAAGATTTAGTTGAAAGAGATAAAAGACGAATTAACGAACTTAACGAGGTTTTAGCACAATTAAATAAGCAAATGTTATTATTAAAATAGATAAAACTTACTAAAAGGAGAAATGGCAGAGTGGTCGATTGCACTACCTTGGAAAGGTAGCATACGGTAACGTATCGAGGGTTCGAATCCCTCTTTCTCCGCCACACTTTTTAAGTTTATTTTTTTATTTCAAATGATCTATATACAATTATTGTATCAGTGGCTTCTATATTTAGAAGATTGCTAGTTGCCTGATTTAATGTGCCACTATTCCAAGAGCTAAATTTATAATTATCAAGTTTCCATTTTAAATCATTACATGTAATAAATGTATTAGGATTTAAACTAAATAATGAAATTTGTTGCCCTATTATAGTATTTAGCTGACATTTTTTAGAATGTGCAGTAAAAATTCCCTTATCGCTTATAATTGCTACTGATTTAATTAATTTAATATAATTGGCTAGTAATGCAATATTGGCAATTGTATGATCTTCACGTAATCCAGTAGCTCCTAAAATAATTATATTATCTAAATTTAGTTTTTTAGCTAAATTAATTGCTTTAGTTAAATCATTACTATTTTGTTCTGTAATTTTTATAATTTTATCTCTAAATTTTGATTGAATAATAGGATTTAAATTATCACAATCGCCAATAATATAATTAGGTTCAATATTGTGTTTTATAAGTTTATTAATAGCACCATCACAGCAAATAATAGAATTAGCTGTTAATATCAAATTTTTTAAATATTTATTTTTAGGAAATAGACCATCAGCAATAATTACATTATGCTTGGCTAGAGGATAAATTTGTTGAAGAATATTTTTTAGCATATTGTTTCTGAATCCATAACCAATTTAAATAACCTATTACAGCTAAAATAGCAAAACTCATGAAAAGTAGAGAAGATAGATAAAATCCATGATAAAATAAAATTATACTAGGAATCATATTTGCAAAAACCCATAAAAAAAACTGTTCAATTACTTTTTTTGCTAATAAATATAATGCAATTACTCCTAACACTGCAGAAAAACTATCTGCAAGAACAAATTCACTATCTGAATAAGCTAATTCAATTTTATATGAGGGTAAAGATAATAGTTAAAATTATTAAATAAATCCAGCCATTTTTGGATAAGTTATTAATTATAACTTTTGGTTTATCTTTTAAATATTTTCCAGAAAGCCACATATATAATCCATAAAAACTAATAGGTATAGTAATTATTTGAAATACCATTTGCGCAAATAATTTATTATGAAATAAAAATATAACATATAAAATTGAAGAAATTATACTAAAAACCCAAGTTAAATAATTTTCAATTATTTCATAGTAAAAACATATAAAGCCAGTAATTACCGCTAAAATTTCTAAAATATTGTTTTGAATCCAAAAAATCATTATTTACACCTTAAGTAAGAGACCATCTTGGTATAGCGGAAAAGCTATAATCATATTTAGCCAAATTAAATTTATAATATCCTGCAATTGCTATCATAGCACCATTATCTGTACATAATTCAAGTGGAGGATAGTAAACCTTAACGTTATTTAAATTATTTAATTTATTGCGTAGAGTTAAATTTGCACTCACGCCACCACATACTACTAATCGATTAATTTTATTCATATTTAAAGCCTGTAAGGATTTTGCCACTAAAACATCAGTTATTGCTTCTTCAACAGATTTAGCAATATTTGCTTTAATATCATGTGAAAAAATATTATCTTTTTTAAATTTATTGATCATATTTAATACTGCTGTTTTTAAACCAGAGAAACTCATGTTAAGGTCGCCACTTTTTAACATTGGTCTTGGTAATTGATAGATTTCCTTGCCTAAAAGAGCTAACTTTGCAATATATTTTCCACCAGGGTAGGGTAAACCCAGCATTTTAGCTGTTTTATCAAAAGCTTCGCCTGCAGCATCATCAATAGATTCCCCTAAAATAGTGTAATCTCCAATAGCTTTAACAGCAATTATTTGACTATGACCTCCTGACACTAAAAGAGAAATAAATGGCACTGTAGGTTGATTATTACTCAATAAAGGTGATAATAAATGACCTTCTAAATGATGTATAGGGATAACAGGAATATTCCTACTAAACGCCAACCCATTGGCAACTCCTGCGCCTATTAAAAGTGCACCATTTAATCCAGGGCCTGCAGTATAACTAATCGCATCAATATTGTCTAATGAAATATTAGCTTTATCTAAACATTCTTTAATTAAGGGAATAATTTTTTTTATATGATCCCTAGATGCTAACTCAGGAACTACACCGCCATATAGATTATGTAAGTCAACTTGAGAATATAAAATATTTCCTAAAAGTCCTTTTTCACTATCATAAATAGCAATTCCAGTTTCATCGCAAGAAGTTTCAATACCTAAAATTATTGTCATAATTACCTATTTTATAAGACTTAATTATATCACAAATAATAATTATAATTTTACCTTAAGGTAAAATTATATTATTGTAATGATATTGTTTTATTATTATTAAACTGCCAAAATTTCTTATCTAAAGTAAACTGATATTCTTCACTAGTATTAATGATATTAACAAACAATTCTGCTGAATTTGTTTGATCCTTGGGAATTTGAACTATAAATTGGCTTACGGTTTTTCCTTCATGAGGAGTTTTTGGATTATTTACCCGAAAAATACTGTTATTGTAATTAACTAAATCATTACGATCATTTAAAATTGTAAAAATATCATTAATATCCCCAAAGTTTGTATTATTAACCAATTCAGTTGCCCTCTTATAACGAGTAAAACTACTTGATGATTTTCTCGATTCGTCATATTCATTAAATGGTACATCAATTAAATAGTGATTAGTATGTACCAATTTTTCATTATTTGCTATTTTTACTGCATAGTTACCTTTAGGATCAATTTCAATATATGCAATATTTAATCTATCTGCAATCATATAAAATTCTGGATATTTAAATTTCTTAATTAGTTTTGACATATTTTTAGTTATAGATTTAACATTACTATAGTTACTTAAAATATAACTCATAAAATCACTACCATCTTCGTATAGATCTTCTAAATCAAATTGCTCATTTGATAATGACCATTTAACTGACATATTAACTATAGCTAAATTTTTTTCATTAATACCTGCCCGTATTACATCAGTTTTTATAACGGGTTTATTATTATAATTTTGCATATTACTAACTAAAGCAACAAATTTATTGCCCTTAGTTGGTTTAAAAACCATAACCTTTTGTCTATCTAACAACATGTCCCTATTTTTAGCTAGATATATATAATCTTTTGTTGATATACCTAAAGTAGTACATGGGTAAACATTTGCAATTAATAAGGGTAGGTAAATAAACCATATATATTTTTTTATCATCATAAACTCTTTTTAAAATTAAACCCTAATTTATAAGATTTAAAATCCAATTGATTTAGCTAAAACTATTGGTAGTTTTAGCATAACCCTCAATTATATCATATGCTATTTAATTATAAAGTTGGGGCGAGATTTAATGTATAAGTTTACGAACTAAGAAAGCTCGAGAGGTTCACCTTGGTAAGCCAAAAGACACTATTCAAAAAAGTAAATTTGATAAAAATATACCCAAAATTAAATAATTATTAGACTGTACTAATTTAGATTTAATCTGATATTTTTTATTAATAAGTAAAATCAGTATTTTTCTAATATCTTCCCGCTGTTGCTAGTTACTAACCTTAATTTTCAAGTATAAGTTGCATTGAGGAAGTTAATCTAGGAACTTTTAATAATAATGGACGTAATTTTTCTAAAAAACTATATTTTTTCTTATGTTTTTCAATAAGTGTATTAAAGTAAGGTTTAGTATCTGGGTATGATTACCAACTTGATATATTCCCTGCAAATTTTAAGTTAGGAATGGGGTGGACGATGGGGCTCGAACCCACGACAACCGGAATCACAATCCGGGACTCTACCAACTGAGCTACAGCCGCCGCTGAATGAAGGCCCGCATTCTACGACGCCCCTTCGCTTCTGTCTACAGGCTTTTGTCGAAAATGCACAATTGCCCGAATGGGCTGCGGCATCCCGGCAGCGAACCGGCCGTGATATTATTATCGGCTTAACTTTTTTCTCGGCTCCGTAGTCACAAGGAATACTCATGGAAGCAACCACCGCACAAGCTAACGAACTCGAACGCCGCGTCGACCTGTCCATTGCCATCGCTGACGTCGAAAAG
>CAYZUJ010000002.1:36147-41615 GCA_964481375.1 uncultured Neisseria sp.
GGAATCACAATCCGGGACTCTACCAACTGAGCTACGTCCACCATTAATATGGCGTGCCCGACAGGAATCGAACCTGTAACCCCCGGCTTAGAAGGCCGGTGCTCTATCCGATTGAGCTACGAGCACATCTATTTAGAGGTAAGGAAAACCTGCGTTAATTAAAAATGGTCGGGGTGGTGGGATTCGAACTCACGACCCCTTGATCCCAAATCAAGTGCGCTAACCAGACTGCGCTACACCCCGATATTTCTCTAAATATTTTAAATGTTAGAGGACGCAATTGTATGTGATTATAGCTTATTTTGTCAATACAAATTATAATTTTTTATTTAAATATACCTAAAAAATTAATTATTACAGTATAATAAGCACTTTAGTTTTTTGTAAAGCATTTTTATGACATATACTAATATCAGCAATAAAACATTCAATTATAATTATACAATTATTTTACTTTGTATAGGATATTTTATTGATTTTTATGATTTATCAATATTTGGTTCTGGATATGTAGAATTAATTAAGCAACAATTTGGGATTATAGATCCTATAAAAATTCAGCAATTATATCTTTATATAACTAATTGGTATACCATTGGTATATTTTTTGGAAGTATTATATTTGGAATTTTAGGAGATAAATTTGGAAGAGTATATGTAATTCGTTATAGCATTTTACTTTATTCATTTTCAATATTAGTTTCTTTATTTATCAAATCTATTCCTTTATTTTGTTTTATTCGTTTTTTAACTGGAGCAGGGCTTGCTTGCGAATTTGCTACATCTAGTGTTTTAATTAGTGAAATAGTAAAGGATAGTTATAAATCACATAAAATTTCAATTTTCCTTTATGGCTGTGGGATATTAGGAGGATTAACCTCACTAGTATTTAGTTTTATTTCGTGGCAGGTAATGTTTATATTTGGGGGCATATCAGGAATTTTACTTTATTTAGGGCGTAAAAAAATTTATGAATCAATTTTATTTGAAAATATATATAGACAGAATAATATTGATAAAGGCAATATTTCTATAATTATAACTAATTTAAAAACATTTCTAAAAACTTTAAAATTATTTTTATTAATAACTCCATTTAATCTCATAATTTCAATTATATTTATTTTTCCTAGTTTGATGAATTTACATCAAGAACTCTCTAGTGCAATAAAAACTATTCTTTTAGGGTTTTTTTTAGGAGGTTTAATTGGTCTATTAATTAGTAGTCCTATTATGAATAAAATAAAGAGTTATACTAAGTATTTAACAATTAGTTTTATTTTAATTTTATTTATATTATTATTTCCTCTAAGACATATAAATGATCAAAATTTGTTTATATACTGCATTATAATAGGTGTAATAGGAGGATCTTATCCACCTATATGGATTCAATTAGTAAGTAGATCATTTGGTACAAATTTAAGAAATACTGCATCTAATAGTTTATTTGCATTAGGGCGTTTAAGCGGTATATTTTTTAATATAGTAATTAGTTACAGTTTAGCAAATATGAATTTAGGAGTTTATTATTTAAAAGGTTTAATTATTTTAGTATTGGTATTTGCACTTTTGAGTTTATTTACGATAGAAGATAATTATGATTTTAAATTAGATTATTTAGAAAGATGAGCTTATATTGGATTTTATTCAAAGCTACAAAAATTATTATCTAACCATAAAAAATTATTAGAGTATGCTTTGGAAAGGTTTTCTTTATTTAAGACTAAAGAGGTTTTATTATAGGCTATTAATTCTTTAGCAAGTAATAGTGTATATTCAAAAGAGTCAACTACTTGTTGTAAATCATGTAAGACAGCTATAACAGTTTTTCCTTGTTGATGCCATTTTTTAATAATTTGCTGAATATCAGTGATAGTTTTACTGTCTATTGCATTAAATGGTTCATCTAAAATAATTATAGATGCTTGTTGCATTATTATTCTTGCAAAGTAAACTCTCTGTAATTGTCCTTTACTTAATTCATGGATAAACCTTTCATTAAAACCAGAAAGACCTACTTGTTCCAAGCAATCATTTACTAATAGTTGAGTATCATAAGTGACTTTATCAAATAAGCCAATTGTATGCCAACTACCTAATAAAATAACATCAGAAACAGATAAAGGCAATAGATTGTCTAATTCAATAGATTGAGGCAAATAAGCAATATCTTTTTTATTCATCCCTTGAATGATTATTTCCCCAGTATCTGGTTTTAATTCACCAAGAATGGCTTTTAATAAAGTGCTTTTTCCAGCGCCATTTGATCCTACAATTGCGGTAGTTGTGCCAATTTTAAAATCGCAGGTAAGGTGATGAATAGCTGGGTGATGATGATAAGAAATAGTTAAGTTTTTACAGGCAAATCGCATAATTTTAAATTCTTTTTATTTTTGTTTTATTTTGAGATAATTTCTTTTAAATGATCAGGCATTTCAATACTTTTCCTAGTTGAAAAATCATACCAAACTATGATTGCTTCTGCAATAGCATAAATCAATTCTGGATTAGTTTGAGATTTAATTACGTGTTCAAAAGTAGTTTTTTTATTTTCAATACTTACTAACCATGTTTCTACTAAAATAGATTCAGGATACATTATTGGTTTAATAAATTTACAGGTAGTATAAGCCAGAACAGGAGCTATTCCATTTAAATTAATTTCAATTCCATTGTCTGTTAGTAATTCAAATCTAGCTTCTTGAGTATAAAATAAATACATAGTGTTATTCATGTGCCCATATGCATCCATATCTCCCCAACGAATTTCAAAATTTTTTGTATGAATAAGTTTTTTTTCTGTCATGAATTATTCCTAGAAAAGTTGCATTATAATGCACTTTATATTATAGTTACGGCAGATAAAAAGCAATATTTCCAAAAAATAATTTGGAAATTATAGTATAATTGCATTATAAACAATGTAGCAATTTTAACATAAGAAAGATTTTATTATGTTGATAATTAACAATAAAGAATTTGCTAAGCATAAACAATTAATAAATAAAACAATAAATTTTGATGAATTTCAAAGATTAAAAGATTTATTTACAGATGAAAATTTGGATGGCGAAGTTTCATTTTCGATGCAGGGTGATTTAGATAGTGCAAATAGACCTATATTAAATGTGCTAATTTATGGTAAAATTACTACCTTGTGCCAAAATTGTTTAGAATCGATGGTAATTCCTATTAAATATAATGCTGTATTACCTATTTTTGACAATGAAGAAGAATTAGATAATTTACTATTTGGTGAGGAGTCACTTCAATCAGATGGTTTACTTTTTGATTTAGAATTTGATGTGTTAAATTTTATTGAAGATGAAATAATAACAATTTTGCCACTTGCACCAAAACATGATAGCTGTGTTCAAATCTTTTATAAAGACAATACAAATAATCCATTTGGTGAATTAAAAAATTAATAAATAATTTTAATATTGAGGGAAAAAATGGCAGTTCAACAAAATAAAAAATCTCCATCTAAACGGGGAATGCGCCGAGCTCATGATTTTTTAGATATTCCTAGCATAGGGATTGAACCAACGACTGGTGAAACACATTTGCGTCATCATATTAGCCCAAATGGGATTTATCGTGGTAAAAAAATAATTAAAAATAAAAGTGAGTAATAGAATATATTAAGGTATACTTTAATTATTAGTTGTTACAATAATTAAAGTATATTTTGAATTAGATTTAATGTTTTTAATATTAATGTTAATTAAAATAAATTAAAAATATATTTTTAATTTAGATACTTAAAAGTAGATAATTATGTCTATTATTATATCAGTTGATGCTATGGGTGGCGACCATGGTCCTAGGGTTACAATACCAGCTTGTGTTCGTTTTCTAAATAATAATCCAAACGTAAATTTAATTCTAACCGGTGATATTGAGTCAATCAAGAAATATCTAGGTAATGATTTAAAAAAAATTAAAAATAGAATGGAAATTATTCATTCTAGCCAAATAATAACAATGGATGAGTCTCCCCAGAATGCTTTAAGAACAAAAAAAGATTCATCAATGCGTATTGCCATAAACTTAGTAAAAGAAGGTAGAGCTCAAGCTGTTGTTTCAGCTGGAAACACAGGGGCACTTATGGCTATTTCTCGATTTGTATTGCGGATGATGGAAGGAATTGAAAGACCAGCAATTGCAAAAATAGTACCAGCAATAAATGGAGAAGTTTGTTTTCTTGATCTTGGAGCAAATATTGAATCATCACCAGAACATCTTTTTCAATTTGCAATTATGGGCTCACAGTTAATGAAAGCAATAACTGGAAAAGAATCACCTAGTGTGGGAATATTAAATATTGGAACAGAAGAAATAAAGGGGCATGAAGATATAAAAAAAGCATCAGAATTATTAAAAAATAGTAATTTAAATTTTTATGGGAATGTGGAAGGAAATGATATTAATAAAGGCACTGTTGATGTTGTAGTTTGTGATGGTTTTACGGGAAATGTTGCCTTAAAAAGTATCGAGGGTGCTGCTAAAATGATTGCCTTTTTTATTCGTAAAGAATTTACTGGATCATTATTAACTAAATTATTAGGAATTTTAGCTTATCCAGTTATTAGAAGAATAAAATCACATCTGGACCCTAGAAAATATAATGGTGCAGTTTTATTAGGATTAAATGGATTAGTAATTAAAAGTCATGGTGGAGCTGATGAAATTGCTTTTTATTACGCGTTAGAACAAGCTTATCATGAAATAAATGCTGGAGTTATCAATCTTTTAATAGATTATTTAGCTTCGCATCACCAAATGTTTATAGAAAAAGATGAGACAAAAAAAGAATTGAATGAATTTAAAGATCTTAATATGTTATAGGAATTGTTTTCAATGTTCTATTCAAGAATTATATCAACAGGTAGTTACTTACCAGAAAAAATTTTATCAAACCAAGATTTAGAAAAAATTGTAGATACATCAGATGAATGGATTACTTCTAGAAGTGGAATAAAAGAAAGACATATGATTGCAATAGATGAATCTACAATTGATATGGCTTACAAAGCAAGTATTGATGCTTTAAAAAGTAGTAATTTAAATAAGAACGATATTGATTTAATAATAGTTGCTACTTTTACTTCAAATATAATATGTCCGTCTGTTGCTTGTACTTTACAAAAAAGATTAGAAATTACAAATAATATACCAGCGTTTGATCTACAGGCTGCTTGTTCAGGCTTTATCTATGCATTAACTACAGCAGATTGTTATATTAAAAATAATATGGCAAAAACTATTCTTGTAGTTGGTGTAGATGCGATGTCAAATATTATTAATTATAATGACCGTAATACTTGCATATTATTTGGTGATGGAGCAGGAGCAGTTATACTTCAGTCAAGTCATGAAGCAGGAATTATTGGTAGTGAGATATATGCAGATGGAACTGGAGATATATCTTTAAATGTAAATGGGGGGATTAGAGGTGGCAA
>CAYZUJ010000002.1:41625-43263 GCA_964481375.1 uncultured Neisseria sp.
TAGTTGGCAGTCCTTATTTATATCAAGACGGTAAAACAGTATTTAAAATGGCTGTTAAAAATCTTTCTGCTGTTGCTTCTAGTTTATTAAATAAAACAGGTTATAGAAAAGAGCAGATTGATTGGTTAATCCCTCATCAGGCAAATATTAGGATTATAGAAGCTGCAGCAAAAACTTTATCTATTCCTATGGATAAAGTTATAGTAACTTTAGAAAAGCACGGTAATACATCGGCAGCGTCAGTTCCTTTAGCATTAGATTATGGAGTAAAAAGTAATAAAATTAAGCGGGGGGATATTCTTATGCTAGAAGGTGTGGGAGCTGGATTTACTTGGGGGGCTAATTTAATTCGATACTAGTCATTATAGATTTTTTCTCAACCCTGCCTGCTTATCAATAATCTAATTAGATTTTCTACAACTATTTTATTTAATTAAATAGGAAATAATAATGGATAAACTAAAAATTAGTTTAAAAAATATAGATGATAATAGTTATCCTATATATATTGGTAATGCTTTACTAAGTAATTCTATTGAATTACTAATATCACAATTTTATACTGGTAAAGATATAGTTGTAATTACAGATAAAACAGTTTCTAAATTATATGCAAAAAACTTTGTAGATTATCTAATGAATAAAGAATATAAGGTATTATTATTAGAAGTTAAGCCTGGTGAAAGTTCTAAAAGTGCAGCAGTAAAAGAAAAGATTGAACTTAAAATGCTTGAAAATAAAATTGATCGTTATTGCCTTTGTATTGCTTTTGGTGGTGGAGTTGTAGGTGACTTAGCAGGGTTTATTGCTGCAACTTATATGAGGGGAATTAAATATATTCAAATCCCAACTACTTTATTATCTATGGTAGATAGTAGTGTAGGAGGAAAAACTGCAATTAATACTATATTTGGAAAAAATCTAATCGGGGCATTTCACCAACCAAAGGCAGTTATAATTGATTTAAATTTATTAAATACTTTACCAAAAAAACATCTAATAAATGGTTTAATTGAAGCAATAAAGATATTTTTAACTTTGGATGAAAGTAGTTTTAAATTTGTGGAAAATAATCTCGATTTAATTTTAGGTCTAGATAAAGAAACTTTAATATTTGTTATTAAAAAGGCAATTAGTTTAAAAGCTAATATTATTGAGAGAGATGAAAAAGAAAAAAATTTGCGTTTAATATTAAATCTAGGTCACACTATAGGGCATGCTATTGAAACTGTAACTAACTATAAAATCCTACACGGATATGCAGTGGCATTAGGTATTATAATAGAAGCTCAATTAGCTTTAGTAATGGGAAAATTAAATAAATCTGATTATATTAAAATTATTAATTTATTTAAAAGATTAAAAATAACTATGAAGTTATTATCAAATAAAAATATAGAAAATATCGCTAAAGCAACTTTAATAGATAAAAAAAATAAAAATAATGAAATTTATTGTGTATTATTAAAAAAGGTAGGAAAAGTCATATTAAATCAAAAGTCAGTGATTTCAAAAGTTGATTATAAAGATATTTTACAGGCGTTTAAGAATGTTAGGTAGAATTATATTAAAAACTGAATCGCCCCCCCAAAAGTAGGACAAAAAAATAGCGAGGAATTTAACTGAATATGCTAATAT
>CAYZUJ010000003.1:0-4892 GCA_964481375.1 uncultured Neisseria sp.
TGCATAGATGGAGTATAGAAAACATGTTTGGCAAATTTAAAATTAAGGGCTTTAATCTTGAGTCAACTCATATTACTAGCAACCATAGATTATCTAATTTATTCATGCTAATTGCTGTAGCTTATTCTTATTCTTGCATTATAGGAGAAATTAGAGCGAATCCCAATCCACCAAAAATGAAAAATATTAAACAGGCAGATGGTTCAATAATACAAAGACCAGAATTCTCTATTTTTAAATATGGCTTCTACTTGTTAAAGAACTTAGTTGATAATTATATTTATTGTAACAATCTAATTATCATAAAACAGCTGGCAAATTTATTTAATAATGCCAGTTCTCCCAATTTACTTGAGAGAACCAGATTATATCAAATTATTGAGAGGTTTTAAAAAAATGAAAGGTATTAAGAATTTCGACTTAAATTCCACTAACTTTTTATAATATAAAGATTATATTTGCTAAAACAATCTATCATATAAAATTTTAATTTTTGAATATTTTCTTTTATTTTTTAAATTAGATTATTGCCTTCAATACTTAATATTTTAGAAATAAAAACACCTAGCTCAAATAATAGATATAAAGGAATTGCCAGTAGAATTTGTGAGAATACATCAGGTGGAGCTAAAATTGCTGCAATAATAAATGTACCTACAAAAATATATGACCTTAAAATTTCTAGTTTTTTTATACTAACTATATTAAAGTAAGTTAATAAAATTATTATTATAGGTGTTTGGAAACATAAACCAAAAACTAAAAATAGATTAAGAATAAAATCTAAATATTTAGATATATCAGTCATCATAATAATTTCTGTAGCTTTATATTGTGCAAGGAATTTAAATATAATTGGTAAAACAACTAAATAACAAAAAAAGATACCTGATATTAATAATATAACACCAGATAAAATTATACTAAGGATTAGCCTCTTTTCCTTTTTATATAAGGCTGGTGCCATGAAAATATATAACTGGTATATTGTATTGGGTAGAGATAAAAAAATAGCAGAAATTATAGTTAATTTTATTGGCACGAAAAAAACTGACATTACATCAGTTGCAATCAAAGTACTATTTTTAGGTAAATACTGAGTTAATGGTATAGCAATAAATCTATAAATGTCATTAGAAAAATGAAATAAAGATAGAAATATTATTAAAAACCCTATAAAAACAAGAAGTAACCTTTTTCTTAATTCTATAAGCTCATCTATAAATTTTTGATGCATGTTTATTTAATCTAGTTTTATTAAAATCTAGTTCTGGCTGGTATAATTTTTCTTCTTCGGATGTAGAAGCAATATTTACTAAATCATCTTTAATTTGATTATAAGTGTTTAAAAAACTCTCTTTAGTTTTGTTTATTTCTGAAAGGTTATTTTGCAAATATATATCTTTTTTTATTGCTACTAAATAAAGCTTAATTTTTAGAAAAATATTAGCAGCTTTATGAACAACTATTGGTAATTTTTTAGGACCTAATACAATTAATGCAATTACCAAAATTAAAACTATTTCACTAAAACTAATTCCAAACATAAATTTAGTTTTCTAAAGAATTAAGAATATAATTTACAGCCTCTATTTTATCCTGAGCTGATTTAAGTTCTGTAGTCCAAATCAGTTTATTTTTACCATCAAATTTACACGTTTTAAGTTCTTTAATTAATGTAACTAATTTAATTGGTTCAATTGGTGCTTTATCAATAAAAGTAAGTACTATTGATTTAGTGCGCACATCAAGTTTTACTACTCCTAAATGAGTAGCTTTAATTCTAAACCTATGCAATTCAATCAAATTTTTAACAGATACCGGCGGTAGCCCACATTTATCAATTATATCTTGGTATATTATATCAATTTCTTCTTGATTTATAGCTTTTGCTAAACGCTTATAAAATATTAATCTCTCATGAATACTATGACAATAATCTTTGGGAATAATACTTGAAATATTTAGATTAACTTCACATTCTATTTCCATTTCTAACGAATTTAAACTATCACCTTTTTTAATTTTTTTAATAGCTTTTTTTAGCATATCAGTATATAAAGAAATACCAACTTCTTTTACATTTCCTGATTGACTATCCCCTAAAATTTCTCCAGCTCCGCGTATTTCTAAATCATGAAGAGCTAAATTAAACCCTGACCCCAGTTCAGTTGTCATTTTAAGAGCTTCAAGCCTTTTTTCAGCATCAGATGAAATTTTCTCAGGAATAATTAAATAGCAATAAGCTTGATGATGTGAGCGACCTACTCTACCTCGCAATTGATATAATGGAGCTAAACCAAATTTATTAGCATTATAAATAATAATTGTATTAGCATTTGGTATATCAATACCTGTTTCAATAATTGTTGAACATAAAAGTAAATTATATCGTTGTTTAACAAAATCATGAATTGTTTGCTCTAGTAACTGCTCATTCATTTGCCCATGAGCAATTGCAATTCTAAGTTCTGGCATAATAGCAGTTAATCTATCATACATCTTATTAATTGTCGCAACATCATTATATAAGAAAAATACTTGACCACCACGACGAATTTCTCTTAAAATTGCCTCACGAATAGTTTGCTTATCATCACTACATATTACTGTATTTATTGAAAGACGCCTAGAAGGTGGCGTAGCAATTATAGAAAAATCCCTTATACCTTCTAGTGCCATAGATAAAGTTCGTGGGATTGGTGTGGCTGTCATAGCCAAAAAATCCACATTAGCTCGCATTTGTTTTAATTTTTCTTTTTGTTTAACACCAAAACGATGCTCTTCATCTATAATAACTAATCCAAGATTTTTAAATTGAACATCATTTTGAATAATTCTATGAGTACCAATTAAAATATCAATTTTTCCTTCTTTTACTAATTCTAAAGTCTCTTTAATTTCTTTTTTACTTTTAAATCTAGATACCTCTGCAATTTTTATGGGAAAACTAGCAAAACGATTTATAAAATTATGATAATGTTGCTCTACTAAAAGAGTGGTTGGTGCTAAAACTGCAACTTGTTTTTCATTCATAGCACAAATAAATGCTGCACGAATTGCAATTTCCGTTTTTCCAAAACCAACGTCTCCACAAATTAATCTATCCATTGGTTTTTTATTAAGCATATCCTGAATTACCGCATTAAAAGCAGTTTCTTGATCTGGAGTTGGCTCATAACCAAAACTATTTTTTAAAAATTTGTATTCCTCAGGTAGGGAAAATTTGTTGCCCTCTAATAGCTCTCTCTTTGCATATAATTCCAGTAATTCAGTAGCAACATCTTTAATTCTTTTTTCTGTTTTTTCTTTAACTTTATTCCATATATTACTACCTAATTTATGTGGCTCTACTTCCATACCTTCAAGTTTAGAATATCTACTAATTAAATGTAAATTGGAAACTGGAATAAACAATTTTGCATTATTTTGATATTCTAATTCAATCATTTCATACTCAATTTCAGCAATTTTTTGAATACTTAACCCTAAATACTTACCAATACCATAATTAATATGAACTATATAATCACCAACCTGTATTTCTGCTAAATCTCTTATTATAGAATCATTTTCAACTGATACTGTATTACTCTTTTTATAACGCTTATGTAGTTTATCATTTGGCCTAATAATGTTACGATACAAATCATGCTCTGTAATAAAAGCAAATTTCTCACTAATAAAACCATTATGTAAGCTAGCCTTTATTAAACATAACTTATTTTTACCTATATCATCTAAACTACTAATAATTTTTAAATTAATGTTGTGTTTTTCTAAATTCTGCCTAATTATTTCCATGCGGCCAAAACTTTCCACAACTACTATTAATGTCCCTTTAAAATGCTTCTTAAAATTAATTAAGTTTGCTAATGGGTTATTTAATTTACTATTAATAATTAAATCAGGCAATGGCATAACTTTTGATTCATCAGATTCTTTGTGTAAATCTCCAGAAAACTCTTCGATAATAAATGTTTTAAATAAACCAAGTTTGGCAAAAATATCTTCAGTTGGTAAAAATAATTCTTTAGGTTTAAGACAAGGATATTGTTTATTATAAAACTCATAGCGTTTATTAATTTCTTGCCAATTAGTTTCTAATTCAGAAAAAGTTTTTTGGTAATAAAAAATTTGCCATGATGTATCTATATAATCAAAAATGCTTGCAGTTTCAGAAAAAAATAAAGGTAGATAAAAGTTAGCTCCCGCAGGTATCATGCCATGATTTAAATCTTTAATAATTAATGATACACTATGATTAGGAAAATAGGAGTTGAATTTAGCAGCAAAATTTTTTAAACTTTCAGAATCTGTAGGAAACTCTCTTGCGGGAATCAATTCAAACTTTTCTAAATTTTTTAGAAGCTCTTTACTATTATAATCAATTAATTTTAATGTTTCTATTTCATCATCAAATAATTCGATTCTAATTAACTGTTTAGTCCCCATGGGCATAATATCAATAATTGAACCACGAATAGCAAACTCGCCAGCTTCATAAACTTGCTCTACTAAAAAATAATTAGACTCTATTAGCTGTGTTTTTAATTTACCTATTGTAATTTTATCGCCAATATTTAATATAAATAATCTTTGTAATAAATATTCTTTAGGGCATATTTTGCTCTGCAAAGTATTTGCTTGAATAATAACTATATCTAACTGATTATGGCTTATTTGCCACAATACACGCAATCTTTCGGCAATTAATTCTTTTTGTGGAGAAATTTGTTCATACGGTAAAATTTCATTACTAGCAAATATAGCAACTTTAAGGTTTGGTGCAAAAAAAGATATTTCATCAAATAAACGTTTTACCGAATATCCATCATTTGCTATTATTAATAAGGGTTTTTGTTGTAGCTGTTGAATTTTAGTAATACATA
>CAYZUJ010000003.1:4902-38143 GCA_964481375.1 uncultured Neisseria sp.
CTACTTGGTAATAAATTCTTTATAATTTGTTTTTTATATTTATTGATTTTTATTTTAAACAGTATATTTAACATAACTATGAATTATACTCTAAATATTATTTAAAAAGCAATTCACTATTCTTTTTCACTTTTAATATAGATTTAAATCTAAATTTAACTTATGTACAAATTCCTCAATACGTTCTATATTTTCTGTTTTAATAATTTTATTAACTATAGGTGTAATTTTAGCAATATCAGTGTTTAAAATTACATTTTTAACATTCAAAATGCTAGGGTTATACATTGAAAACCTTCTTAGCCCCATACCAAGAAGTATTCTTGTTAAACTAGGATCTCCTGCAATCTCTCCACAAATAGATACAGGAATATCCTTTCTATTACAATTTTTTATTATATGTAATATAATTTTTAAAACTGCCGGATGCAAAGGATTATATAAATAATTTACCATTTCATCATTACGGTCAATTGCTAATAAAAATTGAATTAAATCGTTTGTACCAATAGAAATAAAATCCACTATAGATAAAATATTTTTAATAGCTAATGCTGCTGATGGGACTTCAATCATTGCTCCTATTTTTATTTTTGGATTAAATGGAATTTTTTCTTCTAATAACTCTTCTTTAGCATACTCCAATTGATTTACAGCTTGTTTTAATTCCCAACTAGAAGAAATCATAGGAAACATTACTTGTATATTACCGTAATAAGAAGCCCGCAAAATAGCTCTTAATTGAATCCGAAAAAATGGGTGATCTGAGAGAGAGAGTCTTATCCCTGTTAAACCTAATGCCGGATTAATTATTTCGCCTTGAATAGTATTCCATGAAGGGTTTTTATCTACTCCCAAATCTGCAGTTCTTATTGTAACTGGTTTTTTTCTCATTACTTTAGCAATTTTATAATAAACCTCAAATTGTTCATCTTCACTTGCTAAATTACCATCTGCTGCCAGGAATAAAAATTCGCTACGAAATAAACCTATACCTGCTACATTATTTTGTTTAACTTCGCTAATATCTTCCAAAGTATCAATATTAGCTAATATTTCTACTTCTACTTTATCTAGAGTCTTAGTTTTATATTTTACTATTTCATTTAGCTTAGCTTTAGAGTTAAGCCATTTTTTTTGTTTCTTTTTATATTGATTAAGAATAATTTTATCTGGATTGATTATTAAAACACCATCAATACCATCTACTATAATTAAATCTTGATCACGTATTAATTGACGAGCATAACTCACCCCAACTACTGCAGGAATTTCTAAATTACGCCCAACTATTGCTGTGTGAGAAGTTAAACTTCCAATTTCAGTTATAAATCCAGAAAAATTTGAGTTTTTAAAATTAATTAAATCTGCGGGAGATAAATCATTAACAATTAAAATACCCCGCCCTAATTTAGAATTATCTGTCCACTCAAATTTATTACCAGCTAAATTCTTAAAAATGCGTTCTAAAACTTTTATCACATCATACTTACGTTCTTTTAAATACTCATCATCCATATCATCAAATTGACTTGCTAATTTATTTGCTTGTAATTTAATTGCCCATTCTGCATTACACTCTTCCGTGCTTATAATTTTAATAGGTGCTCCAGAAATCTGAGAATCACCAAGCATCATAATATTTAATGATAAAAATGCACCTAATTCTGCAGGAGCATTTAAAGGAATGCTCCCGCGTAATAACTCTAACTCCCTCCTAGTTTCTTTTACTGCGTTTTCAAATCTGTTTATTTCTGCAGCTATTTCATTTTTTTCTAAATAATGATGAATTGCATTATCTATATCTTGATCTAAAATATAAGCATTACCTATTGTAATTCCTCCACCCAAAGCAATGCCATATAATGCAATTGTCATTTATTTATCTCCAGTAATATCTTATTATTCAGATTCACCAAATTTAGAACTTATTAAATCTATAAGTGAGTTAGTTGCTTTAATTTCATCTATTCCATCTGCAATAATTTCAATCATACTACCATTTTTGGCTGATAACATCATAACAGACATTAAACTTTTAGCATTAGCTCTTTTTTTATCTTTTTCAATAAAAATAATGCAATTAAATTTATTTGCTAATTGCACTAACTTAGAAGATGCTCTAGCATGAAGTCCTAGTCTATTAGTAATGACTACTTTGCGGCTAATCATTAACTTACACTCATAACAAAATTTAATAGAAAAAATCAATAAAGCTATACAATATGCATAATTCCATCTTTAGCACCTTCCAAAGCTTTATTAACACAAACTTTCAAGCCATTTTTTGCATAAGAAACAGCACGAATTAACATAGGTAAATTTAAACCTGTTATCACCTCTATCTTATCTTTATATGCCAACTGGCTTGCTATATTACTAGGCGTAGCACCATACAAATCAACTAAAATTAAAATCTCAGAATTAATTGCTATATTATTTACAAAATTTTTTACTTGCAATAATAAATCTTCTATATTTTTTTCAGAATTTTTAACAGAGAAAGTGTGTAAATAATCAATAGGTGTATCAATTATATTTTTAATACAATGCACAAACCCTTTAGCAATTTCATTATGAGCTACTATTATTATATTTACCATAAATAACCTTAAATCTATTTATAACTTTGGTTTAAGAAATATTTTAAACCTTCCAATACTAAATTTTCATAAAATATTGGTGAAAAATGTTCTTTTAAATATATACTCAACCAATTGGTATAACCACCACTTATAAGTAACTTTGGATATATATCATTTTGCTTATGTAAATCGTTTAAAGAGGTTTGAATTAAGCCCATATATCCATCAATAATTCCTGATATTACTGCATCTTGAGTATTTTTAGGGAATTGATCATAATCTCCTTTTTTTATATACCCAATATTTGCGGTTGTTTTATCAAGAGTTTCTAATTGCTTAAATAATCCTGACATAATTTTTACTCCACAAAGCTCTCCTTTATCATTTATAAATACTGTTACAAATCCTGTTCCGCAACTAACTACAATAGTACTAGTTTTTGTAATATTGTAAGCTGCAATTGCCATTAACCATAAATCAGTGCCAATTTTCTCTAAAGATATATTTTCATTAATTTTAAGCCCGTATATATTTCTCTTTGGTTTTATCCAATTTATATCGGGGATTACTGTATTAATTTTTGATATTATTTCAGGACTGACTACTGAGCTTCCTAATTTATTTTCAAATGGAGTATTTACAATATCTTCTTTAATATTTTTTATATCAAAATTTAATGTATCAACTCTATATAATTTTATTAATTTATCACCTTCATAAATAGCAAATTTTATATTAGAGTTTCCTGCGTCAATTAATAAATTATACTTATTATCTATAGAAAAACGTAAACTTATATCAGCACTTTTAAAACATTTAACCCCATTTTTAGTATCGATTAACAAATGCCCCTCCATTGATATACCTGTATTTATTCCACTATCAATAAACTTATTATTTTGATATACTGAAACATACTTATTAAAATGAATACAATTATCTAACCATTCTTGATAAAATACCTTAAACCCAAACTTTTGATATACCTTTAAAATATTATCTACATAATTTATTAAGTTTATTAATACTTTGTTTCTTTCATAATCAAAAATATTATTAATTCCAATACCAATTATTATATAGCGTTTATTAACATAAATTCCACTTTCTACCAAAATTCCTGCAATTTTGCTAAAATCAGATAATAAAATATCATTAGGCCATTTGATTTTATTAACAATATTTAAATCTTTTAATAACCTATTAATAGCAATAGCTAATATTAAAGGCAAATGTTCATAATTAAAATTTTTGGGGAAAAAATACAGTATTGACACAGTTATATCATGAGCAATTTTACTTATCCATTTACGTTCATGCCTACCACGACCTTCTGATTGATATTCTGCTGTAACAACAGTTTGATTTTCTAGAATAGATAAATTGTTTTTGATATAACTGCTAGTTGAATCTACTTCATCTAATACTTCTAATTTATATTCACAATTATTTTTATAAATTTCTAAATTTATTAAATTTTTATCTAACCATTTTAATTTTCGATTAAGATAAAATTGATTTTCCTCAGTATTTTTAATTAAATTTGAATCAGTCTTATTTATTTTTCTAATTAAATTTAAAACCTCTATACTAGATAAATTTAATTTTTCCGCTAGTTGAAATTGGTTTTTCGGAGTATCCAGAAATTTTAAACATTCAATAGTTTTAGACATAACGTATCTTATTTATTAACTTAGTAGTAGAAGTATTAAATATAAATGGTATAGAATATACAGAACCACCATAAGCTAATACTTCACTACTACCAACAATATTTTCTACATCCCAATCGCCGCCTTTAACCAAAATATCTGGTCTTAACTGCAAAATTAAATTAAGCGGTGTATCCTCATTAAAATAAGTAACATAATTAACTGACTCCAGACTAGCAATAACTGCCATGCGGTCAAGCAAATTATTAATTGGTCTAATTTTATCTTTACCTAAACGTTTCACTGATTCATCTGAATTTAGAGCAACAATTAAAGAAGCCCCTAAAGCTTTCGCTTGTGCTAAATAAGTTACATGTCCTCTATGTAAAATATCAAAACAGCCATTTGTAAAAACTATTGGAGATTTTTTTTTAATTAAGGATAAATTTTCTGTAATCACATATGGTTCAATAATTTTATTCTCAAACTGAGGTTTTGCATGCTCCATATTAATCTCCTTAATTTATTGTTTAATTAATTTATTTTCTCTAATTTTAAGTACTATAATAAAAATTGCACAAATAGCTAAAGAAATAGGAATTATACTCACAGCAATTTTATAATCAGTAATTGAATATATTCTAACTCCATTACTATCTAATTGACCAGACCATTCAAAATCTAAAACTTGCCCTGCAATTCGTTGAAATAACATCCCACTTAGCATACATAAAAAATTAACAAAAGCTCCCGCAATACCTGCAATTTTTTTTGCTACTACCTCTATCCCCATTGGAAAAGTTAAAACTTCAATTGCGGAAAATATACCAAATAAAATACAACATAAACACAGCAATGCAAACGATAATGGGACATAAAGCATTATTAAAGAAGTAATAAACGCCAAAATTATACCTGTTCGCATGATAGCTAATCTATTATGAAAAAATATTGAAATAACTCCCATTAATAATGAGCCAATAGCCCAACCAACAAAAATCATAGCAGTCACAAAACTTGACTGTGCTGTAGAATAACTATATAACTTACTAATATAAGTAACACCCCATAATTCAGCAAAAACAATAGTAGGTAAAAAAGATAAAGCAGCAATAACTCCTGCACACCAAACTTGCGGTTTCCTAGTAACAATTAAAAACCTAACTAACCATCCTTTAAGTGTCGTATTAATACTTGCAATTACATTAACATTTAATTTATTTTCTGCATTTTTTAAGACAAAATAAAATAAAAAAGCTAAAGGAAGACCAATAAGGGCTAGTATACTTAATACTGCTTTCCAACCTAAATTTTGCACCACATATCCCATAGCAATTTGCCCAGCTGCAGCACCTAAAAACCCAAAAACTGAACCGACTCCTGAAACAAAACCAAGCCATCTTTTTGGTAAAAATAATACCCCTAATTTTAGAATTGATACCCATGCAAATGCTGAACCTAATCCTTGCAAAAATCGCCCTGTTGATGCCATTACATAACTATCTGACCAAGCTATAAACATTGTCCCAACTGCACACATTAATGTAGATAATACTAATACTTTTTTGATTTCATATTTATCAACAATAGCACCAACTACTAATTGCAAAGGTGTATATGAATAATAATAAAAAGCACTCAAAGTGCCAAGCATAGTTGCATTAATCTTAAAGTATAACATCAATTCCCCTTGCATAACTGAAGGTGAAATTCTCAATAAATATTCATAACAATAAAAAATAAACCCCATAATTACCGCTAAAAATGAAAGTCTACTTATGCTTGGGTTATTCATGAAAATAAATCCTTAACTAAATATTTAATGGGGGCAAAGCCCTTACGATGAATTGGTAATATTCCAAATTTAGAAATAGCTGCTAAATGTTCTTTTGTTCCATATCCTTTATGATTAATAAAACCATATTCTGGATAAATTTTATCAATTTCTAACATTTCCCTATCCCTAGCTACCTTAGCTAAAATTGAAGCCGCAGATATTGCTGAAACTTTTAAATCACCTTTAATTATAGTTTCAGTTCTTATCGCTAATTTAGGCGCCTTATTGCCATCAATTTGCACTAAAGTTGGTATAATAGATAAACTTTCAACAGCTCTTTTCATTGCTAAGAGAGTGGCTTGTAAAATATTTAATTGTTCAATTTCAATTACATCTGCACTTCTTATTGAATAAGCATAAGCACTTTCTATAATCTTCTCATACAATTCCTCACGTTTCATATTGCTTAACTTTTTTGAATCTGTTAATCCTTTAATACTCACTAGAGGATTTAAAATAACTGCTGCTGCATATACTTTACCTGCTAATGGCCCTCTTCCGGCCTCATCTACACCACAGATTAATTCAGCCATAAACTTTATCTTTCTAAAAGATTTAATATTGCCCTAGCTGCTTCAAAACTAGCATTGTGTTTTAATAAGTTATGTAATTGATCAAATTTACTTATCATATATTTTTGTCTCTCCTTATCATGATAGAGTTTTATAAAATGTGTTGCTAAATTTTTTGCATTGGCATCATTTTGTAAAACTTCATCTACTATAGATTCATTTAATAATATGTTTGGTAAACCTGCATATTTTATTTTAATTTTTCTTCTAACGATCCATTCAGTCAATTTAGATATTTTGTAACTAATAATTAATGGCTTTTTACATAAAGCAACCATTAAAGTAACTGTGCCACTTTTAGCTAATATCATGTCACTAGCTTTTATAGCGTCACTAGTCTGATTTAATAATAATTTATATTTAAATTTTATAATAGAAGATTGTAAGAATTTATTAAATAGATTATAAGTTTCTTGATTAGCAAAAGGAAAGAGAAAAGTAGAATTTTCAATTTTTTCATTTATAATATTGCATGAATCAATAAAGATTTTAGCTAAGCTTTTTATTTCACCTACCCTGCTACCTACTAAAATAGTAAATACTTTATCGTTTAATTCCAATTTCTTTTTATAAGATTCAGTATTTACACCTTGTTCAATATTATCAGCTAGAATATGTCCTACAAATTTTGCTTTTATTCCTTCGTTTTTATATAAGACTTCTTCCATAGGAAAAGCACATAACATTAAATCTGTAGATTTTTTAATTTTATGAATACGCTCATAGCGCCAAGCCCAAATTGTAGGGCTTATATAATGAACTGTTTTAATACCATGTTTTTTAAGCGTTCTTTCAACAGAAAAATTAAAGTCTGGTAAATCTATACCAATAAAAACATCTGGTTTAAATTCAATGATTTTTTTTATTATTTTTGCACGAATTATAAGTATTTGAGGTAAATGTTTAATTATTTCAAAAATACCCATAACTGACAGAAATTGCATATCGAAAGATGATACAAAACCCTCCTTTGCCATCAAGTTACCGCCAATACCCATAAATTTAATGTTATTATGAGTTTGCTTTTTCAATTCACTAATTAATCCAGATGCTAATAAATCTCCCGAAGGTTCACCTGCAATAATTGCTACTTTAATCATTTAACGTATTATTCCACGTGTTGATTCATTAAAAAAATCAACAAACAACTGCAATTCTTTATTTTCATTAGCTAATTCACCAATATATAATTTTGCTTCATTATAAGATAAACCATTCCTATATAATATCTTATAAGCATTCTTAATATGCTCAATCTGCTCTGAAGTAAACCCTCTACGTTGCAACCCAATAGTATTAATTCCTTTAGGTTCAGCCCGATAACCAAGTGCTAATACATAAGGGGGCAAATCTTGAGCAATTCCAGTTGCTCCCCCTGCCATTGAGTGCTCACCAATTACAGTAAATTGATGAACAATACAATACCCACCTAATGTTACCCAATCTTTAACTTTAACATGACCACCTAAAGCTACGCAGTTTGCAAAAATTATATTATTACCTACAATACAATCATGGGCAATATGTACACTTGCCATAAGTAAATTATTATTGCCAACTTTTGTTATTTCTCCACCTTGAATAGTTCCTCTATTAAGAGTACAAAACTCTCTAATAACATTTTTTTCACCAATTTCAAGCTTTGTTGGTTCACCCTTATACTTTGTATCTTGCGGTGCCTCACCAATTGAAGCAGAATGATAAATTTTATTATTTTTACCAATTATTGTATTACCAGTTATGTTTACATGATTTCCAACCCATGTATTTTCTCCTAACTCAACATTTGCTCCTATTACAGTATAGGCACCAATCTCTACTCCATCATGTAATACTGCATTTTTATCTACTAAAGCTGTTGAATGAATTTTTAAAGTCATTTTAAATTTCCTTTTTTGCAATCATTAACTCAGCTTCTGCTGCCAAGACTCCATCTACAGACGCTGTTCCTTTATATTTAGCCATACCGCCTTTTGTATTCACTAGTTCTACTTCAAATATCAAAGTATCCCCAGGTATTACTTGTTTCTTAAATCTAGCATTATTAATTGCTGCAAAAAAATATAACTCATTACCCTTCCTTGCACCATGGAAATGTATGGATAAAATGCCTGCGGTTTGTGCTAAAGCTTCAACAATAAGAACTCCTGGCATAACAGGCCACTCTGGAAAATGGCCCATAAAAAATGGTTCATTTATGGTCACATTTTTTTTGGCAATTATTTTTTTACCTTCTTCAATATCTATCACTCTATCAATTAATAAAAATGGATATTTATGCGGAATTTGTTTCAAAATCTCATTAATATTAATGGGTAATTTGGGTTTTTGAATAGTCATTTATCTTCTCCTAAAAGCTTAGATATTTTGCTTTCTAAAAATTTTAATCTACCATGCATATCATTTAGTTGTTTTATATGTATAGCATTTTTAGCATAGTCTTTATAATTAGCAAATGGATAGGCGCCCATATACAATCCAGGCTCTTTAATTGATTTCCCAATTCCAGTTAATCCTCCAATAATTGTATAATCACCAATTTCTATATGCCCTGTGATACCACAACCTCCAGCTAGTTGACAAAATTTTCCAATCTTTGTACTACCTGCTATCCCTACACAAGCTGCAATTGCTGTATAAGCACCAACCTTAACATTATGTGCAATTTGTACTAGATTATCGATTATTACACCATCTTCAATTATTGTTAAATCCATTGAACCACAATCTATTGTAGAATTTGCCCCTACATTTACATTATTTCCAATTAATACCCCACCAATTTGTGGTTTTTTATGCCACTTTTTCTGGGAGTCTTGAACATTACCAAAGCCTTCTGAACCAATAACACAACCACTTTGAAAAGTACATGAGTTACCGATAGTAACATTATCATGAATTACTACATTTGGATAAATAATTACATCATCCCCAATAACTACATTGTCTCCAATAAAAACATTTGGATAAATTTGACAGTTATCACCAATTTTAGTATTTAACCCAATAATTACATTATCTTTAATTGCTGAGTTATTTCCTATAATACAACTTTTATCAATTAATGCCGTATTTTTAATTCCTACATCCAAACGCTTTTCAGGATAAAATAACCGGATAACATTAATAAAATAAATATTAGAATCATCACAGATAATTTTTGATATTTTTTTATCTATTTTATCTAAAATCCTTTTATTAATAATTATTGCACTTGCTTGACACTTATCTAAATATTTAATATATTTTTCATCTGTGAGATATGTAATATGACCAACTTTTGCAGTATCAATTGATGATATACCGGATATAATAATATCTTCTCCATCTACATATCCACCAAATTTTGCTACTATTTCAGATAATTTATATTTCATCATATATCTATTTTATATTATTAGAAGGATTTGCCTCAGCTACAGCAGCTGATGTTTCAAGTGGTTTAGCTTCAGCATTTATAGAAGATGTTTCGTCATTTAATGCTGATTTTTGACCATTATTATCTAATTGTTTTTTTTCCATATCATTTAACTGTTTCACTAAATCTTCACCATTTACACTTTTTAATTGCTCAATTACTTGATCTGTAAGATCATATTTAGGTTTAGCATAAACTAACTGATTTGATGTCAAAACCAAATCATATTTGCCATTATCACTAATTTGCTTTAAAATTAAATTTACTTTGCTTAATAAAAGATTTGAAGCAAAATCTTGAGTTTTTTGTACAGATTGAGTATAAGAAGAATATTTTTGTTGAAAATTCATTTGATCTTGGCGATATCTATTTTCAACTTCCTCTAATTTCTTTTTGTCTTTTGGATTTAATTTATCCATACTGGGAGCTTTTTTCATTAATTCCTGCATTTGATTTTGCTCTGAAAGTAAATTATCATGCATTTTTTTCAGCTCTTGTTGAATTGGTACAAATTTATTTTTTAATGCATTTTGTAGTGCAATAGATGGTACTGATTTTGTAAAAATTTTACTTACATCAACAAATCCTAATTTAAAATCATCAGCAAAAATAAATGAATTTGCTAACAATATAACCGTTAATAATCTTTTTTTCATATTAATTTTCCTTAAAAATTAAAAAGATGTTCCTATAATAAATTGGAAGTTTTGGATATTATCATTTGGTTGATTAAATAATGGCCATGAATACATTACCTTCATAGGTCCTACTGGCGAAATCCAAATTAATCCAACTCCATAACTAGCTCTAAATGACTGCTGAAAAGATAAATTAAAATTATTTCCACCCCACAAAGCTCCCATATCATAATATAAATCTAATCTTAATGTTCTATTATCTTTAAAACCAGGTATTGGCAATAAAACATCATTAGTTACTAATATTTCTTCAGTACCACCTAAGGCACTACTATCAGTATCTTTAGGACCAATTGAACCTGGGTAATACCCCCTTAAAGATGCTGGGCCACCCATAAAATAGTTTTGATAAAAAGGGACGCTACTATTTCCATAAGCATTTATTATACCAACAGTACCATTTATTTTCCAAGTAAAATCGGAAGTTAAGGGAATAAACCATTTATTTTCTGATGTGAATCTAATATATTGAGCACCTACTCCTGGTAAAGTACCATCTAATGTTTCATTAAACATCGCCCCTTTAGTAGGCCACAATGAACTATCAGTCGTATTTCTAACCCAGCTTATAGATAATGGAATTTCATTAACTGTATTACCAAATTGATTAAGGAATTGAAAAAATCTGGTCGGAACATTATTACCATAAGTTGTAATATTATTATTCTCAAAAGCTAAACTAAAATTAATTTTGTCGAATTCTGAAACTGGAACTGCGGTTCTAACTTTAGCACCTAAAACTTCAGTTGAGAAAGGGCTAATACTAGCTTTATTTGGAGTATAATTGTTACTATATAAATCATATCCTAAACTAGTCCCATTTGCTAAAAAATATGGATCTGTAAAAGATAAAGCATAAGTTTGATTTAAAGTATTATTTGAACCAGACAAAGAGACAGATTTTCCCGAACCAAAAATACTTGCTTGAGTTATAGCTGCATTTAACATTAAACCTGAACCTTGAGTATATCCAATTCCAAAGTTTAAGCCACCAGTATCTGCTTCTTTTACTTTAATTTTCATATCCACTTGATCATTAGTTCCAGGAATTGGTATGGTACTTAAATCAGTATCTTTGAAATAACCAAGAAGATTTAATCTATCTTTTGAACGTTGAATAGCATCAGTATTATATAATGAATTTTCAGTCTGTCTTAATTCGCGCCTAATCACAACATCCCTAGTCTTATCATTTCCATTAATATTAATTTGACGCACATAAACTTTTTTTCCCGTGTCAATGAAAAAAGAATAGTTAACTAATAAATTTTTATTATCGACTTCTGGAATTGCAGTAACAGCAGCAAAAGCAAAAGCTGAATTTCCTAATATATTCTTTATATTTTCTATGGATTTATTAATTTGTGCCTGATTTACAATATCTCCAGATTTTAAAGTTATTCCCTCTTCCAATTTAGAAATAGGAACATCTTTTGTATCTCCTAATATTTTAACCTTATCAATATGGTATTGCTTACCTTCTTCTAAATTTATAGTTATATATACGGATTTTTTATCAGGTGTAAGTTGAACTTGAACACTCTTTAACATAAAATTACTATAACCTTGCTCTATATACCCTTGATTAAGATAAAAAGAACGAATTTTTTCAATATCTCCTGATAATTTATCGCTTGAATATTGATTATCTTTAAACCACCAGCTAAACAAAGTGCCTGTATTTAAAAACATTTGATTTTCTAACTGTTTTTGAGTAAAATCTTTATTTCCTACAAATTTAATATCAGCAATTTTTGCGGCTGAACCTTCTTGAATATCAATATTTATACTTACTCGATTACGTTCTAGAGCAATCACTTTTGGGGTAATTGAAACTGAATATAATCCCCGATTAGCATACTCTATTTTTAATCCTAAAATAGCTTGCTCTATTATGCTTTGATCAAAAATTTTACCATCAGCTAACCCATTTTCTCTCAAGGATCTCATTAATATATCATGATCAAATTCATGATCTCCAATAACAATTACTTCTACAATTACCGGCCGTTCTACTACCTCTATTATTAAAGTATCTTCATCTTCGCTTATTCTAATATCTTTAAAAAACCCAGTTTTATATAATCTATTAATTATTTCATCAGCTTTACTATTATCTAGTACATCACCAACTTTAACAGGCAAATAACTAAATACAGTCCCAACTTCAATTCTTTGTAAACCATTTATTTTTATATTTTTTATTATAATTGAAGACTGTTCTTGATAAGCATAAGAGTTTTTTACATAGCAAAAAAAACCTAAACTCATAAGCATAATCTTAATTAAACATATACATTTTTTTTTCATTAATTATGACTTACTAACTTACAATTTTTTAAAGTAATTAAATAAAATATTAAGGTGGGCATTATACCAATTTTATTAACTACTTGTCCATTTGTTATATTGGTTAACCCTTATTTTATAATTAATAATTCTTACAAAGATCGCATTACTCAACTAATACTAACTTAAAATAAGATAGAAATTAATAGAGAATTGAGTGATGATTGATAACTAATTAATAAAATAATCAAATATATAAAGAAAACTTTAATACTAAATATCTGTTTAACAAAAATGTAATTTATTTTTGAAAATATTAATTGCTAATTTAATCACTACTCATTTCTATTCATAATATACATTTAAAAAAATACAGCAAATACAACTCTCCCAATGACTTATGTAACAAAATTGTCACTAGTCATCAATAACTACACAATAATATAATCTAGCTATAACACAATTTTATAATTAATTTTTTTTCTAAAAGTAGAAGGCTGTAATATGATTTATAATAACACAAAATGCAATTTTGAAAACTTGAGGGATGGCTATAGCACCAAAGAAATTCTAAAGTATAAGGAAAGAAATTTAAGTAAACTTAACTCAACAATTAACGACCTTCAAGACATCACAGAATTACAAACCTTAAAATCAAAGATCACAGAAATTCAACGCAAATTAAACAAGAATAAACTAACCCATAGGTTTGGTTATTTGCATCACAATTATGAAGGTATTGATGAGCAAATTATCATACTATGTACTCATCGTAATGGTGGTAATAAAAAAACTAACTGGTTTAATAATACTAACTTTACATATCATGCTCAAAAATTGATAAATAGAATTGATAAATTGATAAAGATTTATTTAAAACTTTCTACAAACCCTATAAAAACAATTAATGATTACGTTAATAATATTGAGGGTTATGATATTAATAATCCTCAAGAGGAGTCTGAGTACAGTAAAGATTATTTAGTTGCAATTAATAATTATTTAAGAAGCAAAGCTTCAGCTGATAATGTAAAAGAAATAACCAACTTTATAAGCATTAACTTACATAAAGTATCACCAAGACTAAATGATCCAAGAAACAAATTTGAAAATGTTTTTTATCGATTAATTTCATTATGGCATAAAATTTTTAAAACTCCAGAAGTTTATGAAAAATTATTAGTTAGGTACAATACTTTATCTGATGAAATTAAAAATAGATATACTGAAGATCCTATATCAGGAGATAATTTCAGAAATGATGATAAAGTTTTTGTTGTGTATGTATTTAATGGTGAAAATAATAAAATAGTAGATTTACTAATAAAGTATGATAGTTTTATAGAAAAATTCACAATAACAGATGCATTTTTAAATAATCATCTAAGAACTTTCTCTGCTAGCGATAACGGTAAAAGAATAATAATTTTTTAAAAATCCAAGCTTAGATATTTTGGCTATCAGTTGAAGTAAAAGTTATAATTGATAACCAATAAATATAGATTAATAAATGTAAATAAAATTATCCTAAATTAATTTTTTAATTTCTTCATTTGTTAAATCACGCCACTTACCTAAAGGCAAATTTTTATCTATAATATTATCAATGCGAATTCGCTCTAAATCTAATACTTTATAGTTTAAACTTTCTGCCATTTTCCGTATTTGCCTATTCATGCCTTGAGTTAAAATAATTTTATATACAAATTTACTAATAAATTTTACTATTGCTGGCTTAACTAATATATTATCTATTGCAATGCTTCCATTACTTTGTTTTAATAAATATTCTGGAGTAATAGGTTTATCAACTCGAACAATATATTCTTTTTCCTTTTCAAATTCGGTTCCTGCTATTGAATATACAAATTTACCATCATTTGAAAGCAAAATTAAACCATGACTATCTTTATCAAGCCTACCTGCATATGTCAAACCTCCAATTTTAGGTAATAACTCAAATATGCTTTTACCATCAGTTTTACTTTTAGAACATACATAACCTATAGGTTTATTTAACAAAATATAACGAAATTGAGATTTTTCTTGGTAGAGTTCTGGGAGAACTTCAATTTTATCTATCTTAGGATCAACTTGAAAACCTAATTCGGTAATTAAAACGTCATTTACTTTAATATAACCTTTTTCGATAAATTCATCAGCTTTTCTTCTAGAGCATATGCCTATATCTTTAAGATATTTATTTAATCTTATTTTAGTTTTCATAAATACATAATATGATAAATAATAAAAAAAAATTAACCCGTATCTCTAACTTAAAAAGCTTGGTAAAAACCAAGCTTTTTAAGTTAAATATTTACAATCACTTTTTATTTTTTTCGTCATCTTTTACTTCAGAATATTCAGCATCGATAACTTCATCTGCTCCATTTTTTTCATTAGTGGTAGATTGCGCTTCAGGGGTTTCTTGATTAGTTTGCATATCTTTATACATCATTTCGCCAATCTTTTGAGATGCAGTCATTAATGCTTGTACTTTTTCTTCAATAACCGTTTTATCATCACCCTTTATTGCTTCTTCAGCCTCTTTTATTGCTGCTTCAATTTTTTCTTTTTCTGTAGCATCAACCTTATCACCATAATCAGCCAAAGATTTTTTTACTGAATGAATCATACCATCTGCATTATTTCTAGCTTGAACCAATTCAGCAGATTTTTTATCTTCTTCTGCATGAGCTTCAGCATCTTTTACCATTTGTTGAATTTCTGCTTCAGATAAACCTGAACTAGCTTGAATAGTTATTTTATTTTCTTTACCAGTAGCTTTATCTTTAGCTGATACGTGCAAAATACCATTAGCATCAATATCAAATGTAACTTCAATTTGTGGAGTTCCACGAGGAGCAGAAGGAATATCAGTTAAATTAAACTGTCCTAAGCTCTTATTACCTGTAACTACTGGTCTTTCTCCTTGTAAAACATGTATTGTTACAGCTGTTTGCCCATCTTCTGCAGTTGAAAATACTTGCGAAGCCTTAGTTGGTATAGTAGTATTTTTATTAATCAATTTAGTCATAACATTACCCATAGTCTCTATACCTAAAGATAATGGAGTTACATCAAGCAATAATACATCAGTTCTATCACCAGCTAAAACAGAACCTTGAATAGCAGCCCCAACCGCTACAGCTTCATCAGGATTAATGTCTTTTCTAGGTTCTTTTCCAAAAAACTCTTTTACTTTATCCTGAACTTTAGGCATACGTGTTTGTCCACCAACTAAAATCACGTCATCAATATCCGATACTGATAGCCCTGCATCTTTTAAAGCAATCTTACATGGTTCTATAGTATTATTAACTAAGTCATCTACTAAAGACTCAAATTTTGCGCGCGTTATTTTCATTACCAAATGTTTTGGACCAGCTGCATCCATTGTTATATATGGTAGATTAATTTCAGTTTGCTGACTTGAAGAAAGCTCAATTTTTGCTTTTTCCGCAGCATCTTTTAATCTCTGTAATGCCATTACATCTTTTTTTAAATCAATACCTTGTTCTTTTTGAAACTCACTAATTATATAATCTATTAAACGCTGATCAAAATCTTCACCACCTAAAAAAGTGTCGCCATTAGTTGAAAGGACTTCAAATTGACTTTCACCTTCAACATCTGCTATTTCAATAATTGACACATCAAATGTTCCGCCACCTAAATCATATACAGCTATTTTACGATCCCTACCTTCTTTTTTTGAAAGGCCAAAAGCTAATGCTGCTGCTGTTGGTTCATTAATAATACGTTTTACTTCAAGCCCTGCAATTCTTCCTGCATCCTTAGTTGCTTGACGCTGACTATCATTAAAATATGCAGGCACTGTAATCACTGCTTCAGTTACCGTCTCACCTAGATAATCCTCTGCAGTTTTTTTCATTTTCTTTAAAACTTCAGCAGAAATTTGAGGCGGAGCTAATTCTTCATTATTAACCTTCACCCACGCATCTCCATTGCTTGCTTTAACAATTGAAAATGGCATTAAACTAATATCTTTTTGCACCACTTTTTCATCAAAACGACGTCCTATTAACCTTTTAATTGCATATAAAGTATGTTTTGGATTAGTAACAGCTTGACGTTTAGCTGGTGCACCAACTAGAATATCTCCATCATTAGTATATGCTACAATAGAAGGTGTAGTTCTTGCACCCTCTGAATTTTCAATAACTTTGGGATGACCATTTTCAATAATTGCTACACATGAATTTGTTGTTCCTAAATCAATCCCAATAATTTTCTTTGCCATAATTTTTGCTCCTTTTTTATTTTCTTATCTTTTTATATATGGTTATTTTCAAAATTTTCAAGTATTTTATTTTGCAACGACTACCATCGCAGGGCGTAATACTCTATCATTTAACATATATCCCTTTTGCATAACTTCAATTATTGAATTTGGTTCATGCTCCTTATCTTCAACAGCATTAACTGCTTGATGCAGATGTGGATCCAATTTATCTTTTGGTTTTGGGTTTATCTCCTTAATATAATGCCTTTCTAAAACTTGAATTAATTGTTTTAATGTTAAATCAATACCAGTTTTAATTGCTTCAAAATTTCCAGATTGATCTTTTAATGCCATCTCTAAATAATCTTGTACTACAACAATATCTTTGGCAAAACTTGAAATTGAATAATCACGAGCTTTTTTAATTTCATCTGTATTGCGTTTTTGAATATTAATTATTTCTGCTTGAGAACGCACATATAAATCTTTAAGTTCAGCAACTTTTTTTTCTAATTCAGAAACTTGTTTTTTTTCTTCTATCTCTATTTTTTCTAAATTATCAGTTAATTTTTCTTGCTCATCTATTAACTCATCTTCAACCTTGTTTTGCTCTTCAAATGTAGCATTCTCTTTATCCATCAACTATTCCTTTATAACATATTAACTTAGGCTATTAATAATGTATGGCTTTATTTAAGTATTTCAAGAGTCCTAATATAAAAATGTTTAAATAGAAAAATCATCTAAAATGTTTATTAGTTTATTTTCAATTTCAATTAAATCATGTTTTAAATTATAAATAGGTGGCATTATGTATAAAGAGTTGCCAATTGGTCTTATATAAATACCATGTTTAATACCAAGTAAAAAAATATTTTCTATATTATTTGTTAAATTTATATCAAAAGCAGCTATTGAACCAATTGCTCTTATATTTTTTATAAAACTATACTTATTAATCAATGATTCTAACATTTGCCTTATTTTTATTTCGCTATCAAAAACCACTTTATTAAGATTATTTTCCTCTAGATATGATAAATATTTATTAGCAACGCTTGCTGCTAAACTATTACAGCTATGTGTATGCGAATGAGCAAATAATTTATTCTTAATTTTAAAAGTCTCAAATATACTATTTTTTATCAATACTGCACTCATAGGAATAATTCCTGCTGTTAAATTTTTAGCAAAACATATAAAATCAGCTTCCAATTCAAGTAGTTCTTTAGTAACACAGAAAAACCCTAACCTTCCCAACCCCACCATAATTTCATCGCTAATAATGTGGATATTATTATTTTTTGCCCAGTTCAATAACTTAATTAAAAAATCTTTACTAATAATTTTTAAACCTGCAGCACCTTGTACCACTGGTTCAATTAACAAAGCAGTAATATTAGTTTTAATACTATCTAAATATTTTTCAATATCTTTAAAAGCATCTCTACAATCTAACCATAAAAGATCTGATGTAAAATTTACATAAGGAATATTATTTATAAAATAATTATCCGCTAAAAAAGGTTTATAGTTTTTTTTATAATTATCTAAACCACAAACAGATAAAGTAAAAATTGTTTCCCCATGATAACTATTATTAAGTGCTAAAAACTTATTCCTATTAGGTTCATTAGTTAATAGTCTTGTTTCATAACTTAACTTCATCGCAATCTCAATAGCACTACTACCATCACTGGCATACATTACTTTATAAGGATTTTGAAATTTATTAGTTAATTTATAAGATAATTCTTCTATATTATCATTATATGTATTAGCAGCTATGTGATGCTCATATTTAGCTAATTGTTCTATTAATGCTTCCTGCATTAATGGGTGTCTATGCCCCATTGGCTTACACCACCAGCTAGAAATTGCATCGTAAATAACATTTCCATTATCTAAAATAATATGCGAACCTTGAGCTTTTACAACTTTAATTATATCTTTAGGATTAGGAGAGCTAGCCGGTAGCCATGTATATTGCATAAACTATTAATTCAAAAATATTTTATTAAAATCTAAGGTTGGTTTTAATTCTTTTTGAAAATCATTAACCCCTAACAGCGGACAACTTAATTTATTTTTTAAATAATCTATATTATTTATTAAAAAATCCATTTCAGAATCAACACAATTTGCAATCCACCCTAATATAGGAACTTTATGCATTTTTAATTGATTATAAGTTAGAAGAGCATGATTTATACAACCTAATTTAACCCCTACTACCAATATAACTGGAAACTCCCAGCTTTGTAGTAGATTTATATAAGTTTCATTTTTATTTAAAGGAACCATTAAGCCCCCAACACCTTCAATAAATAAATAATCATAATCATCATTAGAAATGGTTTTATTATTTTTATTAATAACATCTATAACTGATAACGGATATTTTATTATTTCTGCTGCAATATGTGGAGCTATTGGCAAAGTAAAACATATAGGATTTATTTCGCTATCAGATATATCCATATTTACTTCTTGACTTAATAAATAGGCATCTTCATTTAAAAATTTATCACCTATTTTTATTACACCTGTTGCAATTGGTTTTATTGCTTTAACTTTATAATTATATTTTTTTAAAACTTTTAATATATTACAAGTAATATATGTTTTACCAATTCCCGTATCAGTGCCTATAATACAAATTTGTTTTTTTAAAGTTTTCATAAAGATTTATAATTTTTTTCCATAAATAAGCACATAAGAATAAGTTATAGGAATTCCTTTTGTTGTTCTAAATTTTTCATAACTTTTAATTAATTTATTAAGAATATTAACTCCACTTAAGCCACTTTTATTAATGTTAGGCATATTAGTTCCCGTGCGCTTAAAATGATAAAATAATTCATAACAATTTTTAAAAAATAGCGTATTACTCCACTCTTGTTGTTGAATAATTTTAAAGCCAGCATCTTGACATAATTCAGTATATTCATTTCCTGTGATAAAATCAATAAAATGACTCCTATTATCAATTTCTGCCCAAGAATTTTTTAATTGCCATAAGCTGGGAGCTATTAAACTTGTAAAAATAAATTCACTCCCTAACTGAATAACCTTATTTATTTCATTAAAAGCATTTTTCTTATTATTCAGCCATTGCATCATTAAATTAGATATTACCAAATTAAAGCTATCATTTTTAAATGGTAATAACTCGGCATCACCGTTTATACAAAAAGAGCTATTTTTATTAAAAGCATACTTAAGCATAGATAAACTAATATCATATAATATAAAATTTGAATTATTTACAAAATTGGGAAAATGATTAAAAGTGCCTGGTCCTGAACCTAAATCTAAAATATTTAACCCATCATTTAATTTATTTTCAATTAAAGAATATATTTTTAAGGCAAGACTTTTTTGTATTTGTGCATAACATAAATAATCATCTGCAGCCTTATTGAAATTATTCACCATTAGCTGCTTATTTATCATTTAAAAACTCTACTATTTGTTTATTTATTTCATTTAGAAATTCTCTAGGAACCATATGCGGTAACCTATCAATTATAACCTGCTTGCACGGCAATTTATTATAAGGTACCAAAATATCACCCCTTCCATATATTGCTAAAATTTGAGCTTTGATGTTAAATATTTGTAAACGTAAATCCGTAGAATTTAATATTTCTAATCTATTAATTAATTCCTTAGTATTTAAATTAGATAATATTGGGTTCATTCTTTCCATACAAAAATTATAATTTCTATTAGGATAATTAGCTAAACGAATAAAATATTTAGTAAAATTTATAATATCCATTGCAACAAATTTATCATATAAACTATTAAAATCTTTTTGTATAATGCCTTGCCAATTATCTTGTGCAATAAATTTAGGAGTACTGTTTAATAATACAATTTTTTCAATTTGTTCTGGATAAAGTATTGATAAATTTAATGTAGTTAACCCACCTAATGACCACCCTATTAAATTAATCTTTCTAAACTTAGTTTCATTCATAATTTTTTCATAAATTATTTTACATAAATTATCCAAAGAGTTTAATGTATTATTTATACGGTTAATATCTATAAAAAATATATCATATTGATTTGATAATTTATCAATAAGTGGCTGCAATGGCTCTTGATTAAAAAGAAAACCACCAATTATTGTTAATTGCTGTTTAGATCCTTTATTCATATTAAATTATGTAGGTAACTACTTAACTTTTTCATCAATTTTTCTAAGTTTATAATTAATTAACTTTATAAGCTGTTCTATATCATTTGCTTTATGTTCTGCATTAAGAGAAATTCTCAATCTTGCATTATTCCTTGCTACGGTTGGGTAGCAAATCTTACCCACAAAAAAACCTGACTCCATTAATTCATCAGCTAAAATACTTGTTTTTTGCTCATCATTTAAAATTATTAACTGAATTGGAGAATAATTAGTATCTTTATTATAAATATTTAAATTATTTTCTATAGCTAACCTTTGAAAAAGTTTAATATTATTTGCTAGTTTTAATCTTTGCAAAGCCCCATATTCGCTTTTAACTAATAATAAACTGGCTAATGTTGCAGAAACTATAGCTGGAGATAGACTAGTTGTAAACAAATGACTCCTAACTGTTTGACTTAAGTAATCAGCTATATTACTACTAGATACTAAAAACCCACCTTGTGTACCAAAACTCTTACCGAAAGTTCCAATTAATATATCTACTAAATTAATTTCTAGCGGCTCTAACGTTCCCTTTCCTTTATCATTTATAGTTGCAATTCCATGTGCATCATCTATAATCAATAAAATATTATCCGCGTGATATTTTTTTAATTGCAAAACTTGCTTTAAATATGTACAAGTTCCATCCATACTAAAAATTCCTTCAGTCAAAATAATATGTAAATGGTTTTTTTGACTAGCAATTCTAGTGGAAACATCAGGAAATTCTTCAGGAATAAAAGAAATAAATTTAGATTTACTTAATAAGATACCATCAATATGTGATGCATGGCATCTTTTATCAAACCAAATTGTAGAATTAGAATTTGTTAAAGCAGAAAATACTCCTATATTTAGTTGATAACCACTAGAAAAGATAAGGCATTTTTCAAAACCTAACCATTTTGCTATTGAAGTAGATAATTGATCATGTAACTCAGTATAACCACTTAATGTTGCAGCTCCAGTACTACCTACACCAAATTTACTAGCTCCAATATTCAATCCCTCAATAAGATTGCTATGACAAGCTAAACTTAAATAATCATTACTGACAAAATTATAATAAGATTTTTGATTGAAATAAAACTTTATTGGATCATATTGGCTCTTTGCTCTTTTAGGACGAGCTATTAATAATTTTGAATGCTTTTCTGCAATTTCGTTCTCCCAATTTGGAATATAAAAATTAACTTCCTTCAAGAATTACTCCTCATTCCTAGTTTAGAAATCAATTTACTATCATCATTCATTGATGGATTAGGAGTTGTTAATAATTTTTCCCCAAAAAATATAGAATTAGCTCCAGCCATAAAACACATTGCTTGTTCAGTTTCAGATAATTTTCTTCTACCTGCAGATAACCTTATTCTTGTTTTAGGAAATAAAATACGAATAGTGGCAATTGTTCTAATTAGTTCGAATAAATCAAGGTCTTCAACATGTTCTAATGGAGTTCCTTTGATTTTTACTAAAGTATTAATAGGTATTGAATCTGGGGTATATGGTAATTTAATTAAGGCTTGAATAAAACTTAATCTATCTTCCTTGCTCTCGCCTAAACCAAGAATCCCCCCACAACATACTTTTAAACCAGCTTGCCCGACATTATTAATTGTATCGACCCTATCCTGAAAAGTTCTTGTTGTAATCACTTCATTATAATATTCCGGCGAAGTATCTATATTGTGATTATAATAATCCAGTCCTGCATTTTTTAATTTTTGTGCTTGCTCTAACGTTAAACTACCAAAAGTAGCACATGTTTCTAAACCATAACTTTTAATTATTTTAGTATATTCGCTAATTTTGTCAATTGCCGAACTTGGAGGACTTTTATAAGCTCCACCTAAACACATTCTTTTCACACCTTGCTCTTTAGCAATAATCGCTTGACGTTCAATTTCTTCAATAGGAAGTAATGCATTTACTTTTATTTCTGTACTATACTTATTACTTTGCGAACAATATGAACAATCTTCAGGACAACCACCAGTTTTTACACTTACTAAATGGCATAATTCTATATCATGTTGAGGAAACTCTTTTATATGTTCTTTATATGCTTTATGAACCAAATTTAATAATGGTATATCGTAAATTTCTTGGATTGATTGAATATCCATAACATTAACCTTTTTAATAATCTTATTTATAACCATCTGGGTTTTTTATCTGCCAATTCCAACTATCACGGCACATATCTATAATATCAAATTTTGCACTCCAACCAAGTATTTTTTTAGCTTGATCTACTGCTGCGAACGATTTATCAATATCCCCACTCCTTCGAGGGTAAAAATTATACGATATTTTTTTCCCACAAACTTTTTCAAAAGTCTGAATAATTTCCAAAACCGAATGCCCTACCCCAGTTCCTAAATTTAATGTAAGTAGTTCGCCTAAAGCTGTTGTTTTAGTAAAATGCTTTAAAGCCATTAAGTGCCCATTAGCTAAATCAACTACATGAATATAATCACGTACACCGGTTCCATCTGGGGTATTATAATCATTACCAAATATTTTTAAATATGGATATTTACCAATAGCGGTTTGGCTTATATATGGCATTAAATTGTTGGGGATACCAGTAGGATTTTCCCCGATTAGCCCAGATTTATGAGCTCCAACTGGGTTAAAATATCTTAATAAAGCAATATCCCAAGAGTTATCTGAATTATATAAATCCTTTAAGATTTGCTCTATAATTAATTTACTCCACCCATAAGGATTAATAGGTTGTAAGGGAAATATTTCAGTAATAGGTGTAGAATTTGCCCTGCCATAAACTGTAGCTGAAGAACTAAAAACCATTTTTTTAACGTTATGCTTCTTCATTATTTCTAATAATATAATACTTCCAGCTACATTATTATGATAATAACTTAAAGGTTGAGAAACTGACTCACCAACAGCTTTTAATCCAGCAAAATGAATTACTGCATCAATTTTATACTCATTAAATACAGCATCCAATCCTAATTTATCACAAATATCTAATTGAATAAATTTAACTTCTTTATTGGTAATGGTTTTAATTCTATCTAAAACTTTTATATTGGAATTTGCTAAATTATCAACTATAATTATATTGAAATTAGAATTTAATAATTCAACAACAGTATGGGAACCAATATACCCAGTACCACCTGTAACTAAAATATTTTGCATATATATACTAATTATAAAATTCGTTATTTTTTAGAAGAACTCAATGTCTTAATATCTATTAATTTAGGTGCTGCGTCAATAATCATTCTATTTAATTCATCAGCTGGAATTACACCATGTACAACCTTACCATTATTTAATACAATAGTTGGAGCAACTTCTACATGAATTATATTTTTACCTACATCTAACATTTGTGTAAGAACTTGTGCATTATTACATTCAGTTTTACTCGGTAATGAAATATTATCCTTCATAAAATTTATAAAAGTTGATTCTGGATTTTCACTACAAAGAATCTTTTGAGCATCTGATTTAGAGTTAAAATGATTAGGTAAAGGAAATAAAAAATAATACACAGTAACATCTGTTAATTTAGATATCACCTCAGTCTCTAATCTTTTACAAAATACACAATTAGGGTCGCTAAACACTGCAATTTTATATTTACCACTGCCTATAACCTGCTTTAGGGCAATTTTTAAGGGTAATTTGCCCCAATCCCCCATATTCAATTGCTCTACTTTTTCCATTGTTAAATTTTCTTTTGTATTTAAATCGACCAAGTTTCCCAATATAGCATATTTACCCGAACTATCAGTATAAAAAATTTTCCTGCCTGAGGTAATTTCATAAATTCCTGGAATAACAGTTTGAGTTATTTGATCTACTTCAAGAGCAGGTAAATTTAATTTTAAACTATTTTTAATAATCTCAACTGTTGATAAAGACGACTCTTTTACACTTTTAAAGCTAGACTCAATAGTTTTATTAGGTAAGACCTTACCTTTTTCATATAACTCACCAAAAGCATATACTGATGTAAAAAATATTGGAACTAATAATAAGAACTTAGTTTTCATAAACAATCCAAATAAATTATTTACTAATTTTAGAAGCTTTATCCATCTCAATTATTAACTGATCTGCTCTTAAAATTCCCGGCAATATCTGACCATTCTCTAAAATTAAAGTAGGAGTTGCCTCAAGTTGTACAACATCATTCGCAACTTGATAAATTTTATCTAAACCTGATGTATCACAGTTGGAGTTTTTAGGTAAAATTTTTTCATTTCTCATCCAACTAACCCAGCTCTGTGTTCTATTACTACTACACCATATCTGCTGTGCATGTAATTTTGCATCTGGATGACTCGGTAATGGAAATATAAACGAATATATTGTAGTATCAGTTAAATTAGGAGCAATCTGTTTTTCAAACATCTGACAATATGGACAATCTGGATCAGAAAATATTGCAAGTTTACGTTTTCCATTTCCATTAACTTCAATAACTGCTAAATCTAGGGGTAATTTTTTCCAATCAATTTTGCTTAACTCCATAGTTCTTTCTTCAGTTAAACTTTTTTTATTAGCAGGATCAATTAGGTTTCCAAAAAATAAATATTTTCCATCAGCTGTAACATAAAAAATTTTACGCCCCACTGTAACTTCATATATTCCATCTACAGGAGATGTATTAACTGAATCAATTTTTTTTACTCCAGGAATATCTTTTAATAGTTGCTCTTTTATTTGTTCAGGTTTTTTTAAATTATGAGAATTATTACACCCTAACAATAAAATAGTGCTAGAAACTAAAGCAATTATAGTTTTTACACTACTATTTAGTTTTTTTGAATTTTGCATATTAATACCTTAAAAAATTAATTTATAAAAACATCCCGTTATTTTAATAGTTTATAGCTAATTTAATCAAATGTTTTTTTATAAAATTCAGAGAATTAATAGCATTTAACCCTATATTTCTAATGGAAGATACCGCTATTATATTGCTATTAAATAAAGCATATAAAGAATGGCAAATCAATTGCATTTCTCTAATTTCTGGCATTCTGATAGAATTATATTTAGCTAAAATTGCTACATCTGATATTTGATAGTTTTTATACCGCCCTAAAATATCAGCCAAAATATTAGCATCCCCAAAGCCTAAGTTTAATCCTTGCCCTGCCAGAGGATGAATTGAATGTGCAGCATCACCAATTAATACGACTTTGTTAATATATGAACTATTTACTAAAGACATTTTTAAAAAAAATGATGCTGGTTTTGAAATCAATTTTAGCTTTCCTAGTTTATAATTTGAAGCAACAGCGACATTCTTTGCAAAATCAGCTGCCGATTGAAGAAGTAATTCTTCATAATTATCTGTTGACCATACTATAGAAATCTTATTATTAGATAATGGCAGATATGCCAAAATTCCTAAATTATTAAACCATTGATAAGCTACATTATTATGAAGATACTCGCATTCAAAATCAGCAACTACTCCTTTTTGACTATAATTTATTTGGGAAGAAGCAATATTAAAATAGTTGCGCACAAAAGAATTTGCTCCATCAGCCCCTACGATTAAATTAGTATTATAAGTTGAACTATTAGTTCTAATTTCTAAATAAGATTCAAAAGTAATAATTTCTTTCAATTCTTCATAAATATAAGTGATATTTTCTATCTCATTTATTTTATCAAATAATAATTTATGTAAATTATCACTTTCAACAATTTTTGCTAAATATGGTCTATTAACTAATCTCTGATCTAGAACTATATTACTTCCTGCATCTCCTGAAATATCCATAACATTTATACTACTAACGTTTTCACTAGGCCAACAGTCTAGGGTTTCTAATGCTTTAACATTTTTCTGAGAAATTGCATAAACTCTATTAACTCGGTTAATTGGATCTTTATCAATAAAATTTAATTGTTTTGAATGACCTTCAAATATAGCAATATTTAATTTAGTATTTTTTTTAGCTAAAGAAATAGCAAAAAAACTACCAACAAGACCTCCTCCAATAATAGCTACATCATACATTAATTTCATAAAAACCTTCTGTTATCGCCATGCTAACGGTATAATATGTGCTACATCAAAATCCTTAAACCTCTTACAAACGCTTAATATATTATAAGATAATTGTTCTGTGCATGTCTCTGCCGTACCTATCCCCAGAAAACTTTTTTCCCAGCCCATATAAACCTCATATGTTATTATATCTTGATATAACTCATAAGCCATCTTCATTAAAGCATAAGCATAATATCTTAATGCTGTTGGTGAATTATTTGCAGTACCAAAAAATGAAGAAGAGCTATATTTTGCAAAAATACCGCTTAATGTCAATAATAACTTTGCTTTATTTTTAGAACTATTATTAGTTGCATCATATTCAATGAATATTGAATTTAAATGTTCAATCTTCAAAAAAATATTTATAGCACTTTTTTGAACAAATGAACAAGATTCATTGGGACTAAGAAATTTATTAAATATTTCATTAAGCTTGGTTTGATGAATATTATCTACATATTTTTTTAAATAACTCTTTTGATTTAAAGCTTCAATAAAACTCTCATAATAATTATCTAAATTCAATAATTTTAATAATCTGGTAAATTTGACTTTATTTTTATCCAACTGATAGTTAGAATTAAAAACTTTAAATGTTTTAAACAATTCATCAAAATTTAATTTAGAAGATGGCTGACAATCTAAATTTTTAAACCAATATACTGAGCTCCATTCTATATTTTTAATAGATTTTCTATATAAAAAATTATTTATATATTCATTTGGTACTATTAGCCCTTCATGAATATATTTATCAATAAAAATTAAACTTATTGCAGGGTCTGTTTCAAAATATTTATTAACATTTTTAGCTATTTTTGAAATATAATCAATTTCTAAATAAATACCATATAAATCATAAGCTAAATTTTTAATATTTTCATCTATGGAATATATACTTTGGTGAATTAATTGAATAAAAAAACTATTATTATCAATCATGTATTTTTTTTTATCTTCTATATTAAATTTATTTATATTATTTAAAAAAATACTTAATTCAACATTTTTCATAATTACAGCTTCGTTACTACCCTTTACTTCAATAAATTTTAATAATTTATTTACAATAAAATTATTGATATTAATATCATTATAATATTTAAATGAACTATTTAATAAAGTATCTTTTATTGATTCAAATATGCAACAAATGTCTTTATTATTAAAATAAGTTAAAATCTGATTCATTAAATCAATCTTAATATTCTCATATTTATCATCAATAGAATTTATTGTAGTTAATATAGTTGGTAAATTATTTCTGCTATTAAATAATAACTTTAACTCATCTGTATTAATATCACGTGGTAAGCTTAAAGTAATTTTAGTTTCATTAAGGATAGCTCCACTTAAATTAGGAATTATTAGATCATCTCTACTTAGAAAACTTTCAAAAACTACTGGTGCCATATCATTAAAAAGAGCAACATCTATCCTTTTTGAATTACTTCCAATCAATAATTTAGCTTTTGAAAGATTAACTTTATTTAAGTTTGCTTTACTTAAGTTTATTTTACTTAAATCAGCCCCTTGCAAATCATGATTGGCACATGCAATTAAAATATCAAAGTGTTCCTTATCATATATATTTAAAATTCCCTCTAAAGTCTCTTTTATATCTTCCAGTTTTTTTATATTTTCATTATAACCAATACTTTTTATAAAATATTTTGCTGTATTTGTAAAGCTAGTAACTGAATCAAAACTTGCATGGCTATGAGTGCACATACTAAATATCACTTCACAATAATCTTCTAATTCTTCTTTATTTTCATTAATAAATATTTTTTCTAAATATTTTATTACTCCTTCTTTAGTAATAAGATATTTATTAGCATAACGAGAACGCAACCCCACATTCAAATAATAAATTAAATCCAAAAGCATTTTTTTATTAATATTGTTTAATTTTAAAGATTTTTCTATTAAATTATTCATGTTTACATCATGAAAATGTATAAGTATATTATTAAAGTTTTTCTTAAGTTTAAGATTTCTTATCTTATCACCAGAAATTCTATTATTGCAATTAATCATTTTATTTACCTAATATATGTTTATTAAACTCCAAAAATTAAATAATTAGTAATTTGGTTTTGTAATAATGGAAAATTACTTAACCCAATAATCCCCAAGCCTTTTAAGTGATCATGAAATAATGATTTAGATTTTAAAAATGTTGCTAATAAATGAGTAAAACCTGTAATTAACTTAACATCATTATTACGCATTTTATTATAATTATTTAGATTTTCAAATATTGTATTTTCTGAACATTGTAATAAATTAGTTAATGCTTGTACATCTCTCAAACCTAAATTCATGCCTTGAGCAGAAATTGGGTGAACTGTTTGCGCAGAATTACCAACAAGGACTACTTTATTTAATACTCTTGTTTTTGCAACTTGTAATTTTAAAGGGAATTTATAGATATCACCGCTTAATTTAATCTCACCAAATCTTTTCATAAAACCATTATTTAAATATTTTAATAAAGAATTATTATTAAAAATATCCAAAGCAAAATCTTTTTGAATAGACCATACTAAAATATAACTTTCATTATAAGGCAGTAACACCATAGGTCCATATTTATCAAATCTTTCATAAGCAATATTTTTATGAGGAACTTGCGGTTTAAATTGAGTAATTATAGCTATTTGCTGATAATCAAAATTATTATACTCAATATCAGGAAGTTTTATATCACCACCTTCAGCTATTATTACCATACCTGCTTTTAATTGCCCTAATATTTGATGATCGTTTATACTATTATAACTAATAGTAGTGTAATCTTTATATGATTTTATTTCTTTAGCAAATCCTTTTAAAGTTTCAATATTATTAGAATATTTTTTAATTTGCTCATTTAATAAATTACAAATGTCAGAATATTTAATTGTAAATCCTAGATTATCTAATTGGACATCTGAAGATTTAATTTTACTTACTCCTAAGCCTTCATAAGAAATATGTACAGTATTTATTTTAGTAGCAAAAGAATCTTGCCAAGCTCCTAATTCATTTAAAAAAGTATAACTAGCATAAGAAATAGCAAGGACTCTCCCGTCATTATTTTTAGATTTGCCTGAATCTAAAATAGTTACAAATTTTCCCTGCTTTGCTAGTTGTAAGGCAGCTGTTAAGCCAATTGGTCCACCACCAACAACTACAATTTTCTTATCTTGCATATTTCTAATTATTTATAATAGTTTCAAGATCATTTATTTCTTTAGGTGCTAATTCAGTCAAATTAATATTGCCATTTTCAGTTAATAAAATATCATCTTCTATTCGAATGCCTATTTTCCAGTACTCTTCAGGAATCTTATTATTAGGTGAAATATAAATACCTGGTTCAATAGTTGTACACATACCCTTTTGCAATTTTCTCCAATCGCCATCAATTTTATATTTTCCAACATCATGAACATCAAGCCCTAACCAATGACCAATTTTATGCATATAAAATCTTTTATACTCACCATTATTAATATTATCCTCAATATTACCTTTTAATAAGTTTAAATCTATTAAACCCTGAATTATAATTTTTAAAGCAACTTCACCTGGTTCATTCCATAATGTTCCACATTTAACTTTTTCAATCGCTTTTTTATTAGCTTCCAATACAATTTCATAAATAGCTTGCTGAGCTCTACTAAACTTGCCATTTATTGGGTAAGTTCGAGTTATATCAGCTGCATAACCTAAATATTCGCAACCAGCGTCTACTAATAATAACTCTGATGGGTTTAGCTTTTGGTTGTTCTCTACATAGTGCAAAATACACGCATTTTTGCCACCTGCCACAATTGGTGTATATGCACGATCCCTAGCTCCATTTTTATAAAAAACTTCAAAAATTTTGGCTTCTATTTCATATTCATAAACTGATTTTTTAACATTTTTCATAGCTTCAATATGTGCTATAGAACTAATTTCACAAGCTTTAGTTAATAGTTTAATGTCATAATCATCTTTAAATAATCTCATTTCAGCAATAATTTGATTAACATCAATAATAACACTAGGATAATCACTGCCACTTCTAGATAGCTTACGCAAATTTGCTAAACTATTTACAATTATTTGGTCATATTTAGGTATATAACCTAAAGTATAATATAAATTTTTTCTATCAACTAAATAATTATTAATTTTATGAAAGAACTCTTTAATAGAATATGTTTCATCAAAAGAAAACTTTTCTTTACTACCCTCTACCCCATATCTAAATCCACTCCAAATCTCTTGCTCATGGTTTTTATCGCGACAAAATAAAATACTTTTCTTATTATCGGCATCAATAATTAATACTGATTCTGGTTCATTAAAACCAGTTAAATAATAAAAATAACTATCAAATCTATATTGGAAAACTGTATCTTGATTACGAATTAACTCATCACTATTAGGAATAATTGCTATTCCTGAAGTTAATGTATCAATTAATTTATTTCTACGATTAATAAATACTTGTTTATCATTCATTTAAACACCTTTAGGTTATATGAATATAATAAATTTTTATCATTTATTAAGATATGATCATAGTATTAATTACTAAAATTTAACATACGCATTAATGGGGTTCTTGCTTTTTCTAATACTTCTGGAGTTAAATAATTAATTTCAATTCCACCGATTCCATTTTGTGCTGCTTTCACCGCTTCCACAGTATTTAATTTCATATATGGACAAGAATTACACTTACAACCGCTATAAATAGGTGCTTGACGAATATTAAGTTCTGGACGAGCCTGTTTCATATTATAAAGAATGCCATCTTCTGTCCCTACAAAAATGACCGCTTCTTTGCTCCCTTTATAATTTTTAACCCATTCTAAAAGAGCATAAGTTGAACCAATAAAATCTGATTGCTGTAATACAGGTAACGGGTTTTCAGGGTGTGAAATAAGATACTTTTCACTAGTAACCTCTGCAAATATTTCATCTAATGCCTGTTTATTAAATTTATCATGAACTTCACATACTGCAGACCAAAGTGGCATATTATAACCGTATTGAAAGTTTAAATATGCCCCCATATTTCTATCTGGAGAATATATAACTTTTTTACCTTGACTATAGATATGAGATATAATGTCATCAACGTTACGTGAAGTTACTATCCAATCTGATAAAGCTTTATGTTCTGCTGATGAGTTTATATAGGAGACATGAACATAATCATTATGAGCAGTACGCCATTTTTTCAGTTCAGATATATTAGTCATTGTTACTAATGAACATGTAGAACCCAAATCCGGTAAAATAACTTTAGCTTTAGGGTTAATAATTTTTGCTGTTTCTGCCATAAATTTTACGCCAGCAAAAACAATAACATCTGCATTACACTTTTGTGCATATAATGCTAACTCCAAACTATCTCCCACTTTAGTAGCCATATTTTGGACTTCTGGAATTGTATAATAATGTGCTAGAGTTACAACTTTTTTCATAAAAACTCATAAATAGTTAAAGATTATAATTATAACAGAAATAGCTTGATTTTTCAATAATCATCTTTTTTACTATCTTCTTGCCACAAATTTTTAAGTTGTGGAACAATCTGTTCTTCAATACTATCATAAATTAATCTTAATATAATAGTTTTTAATATACTGCTAGCGCCCATTGTCAAGTAAGTTGCAACATTTTTTTATAAGAGTTAGTTAAATACTT
>CAYZUJ010000004.1:0-25037 GCA_964481375.1 uncultured Neisseria sp.
TAAGTATTTAACTAACTCTTATAAAAAAATGTTGCAACTTACTTGACAATGGGCGTATGAATTTCAGTAAAATCTGGATAAAAATAGTTAATTTATGGTAAAATACGCGACTATTTGTTTTCAAATTAGAAATTTTAAAGGAATAAATTTAATGGTAGTTATCCGTTTAGCGCTTGGTGGAAATCGCGATCGTAAATTTTATTTTATCGTAGTAGCTGATTCCCGCGCACGTCGTGATGGACGCTTTATTGAAGAATTAGGATTTTATAATCCAGCTGGCAAATCAGTTGAAAGTTTTAGGATTAATGTGGAACGTTTGAACCATTGGGTTAATGTAGGTGCTCAAATTTCCCCTACAGTAAAAAAACTTATTAAACAAAACTCTAAAAAAACTGAAGTAGCTTAATGGTTATAATGGGCAAGATTGTTGCTCCTTTCGGGATACAAGGCTGGGTAAAAATTAAAAGTGATACAGCTACGCCTGAATCATTAAGCACATATAAAGAACTTTATTTATTAATTAAAGATGTTTGGGTTATAAAAAAAATAGAACATTTCTTTGCAAAAGCAAATATTTTTCATGCAAAGTTAGATAACATTAATAATAGAAATGAAGCCTTTGCTTTAAAAGGAACTTTAGTTGGAGTCCCAAGAGAAAACCTTCCTCAATTAACTCATGATGAATATTATTGGGTTGATTTAATAGGTTTAGATGTAATAAATAAAGATAAGCTTTTATTAGGTAAGGTTGAAAGTTTAATAGAAACTGGAGCACATGCTGTTTTGGTTATAAAAGACGGCATACAAAAGCGATTAATTCCTTTTGTAGCACAATATATACTTAATGTAAATTTAATTGACAAACAAATTATTGTTGATTGGGAACCTGATTATGATAACTAAGAAGGAATTTTATTGATATTTAGTATTGTTTCCATATTCCCAGAAATGTTTAATAGTTTAAGCCAATTTGGTATTACTAAAAGAGCATTTAATAACAAAATTTGTGAGTTATTTTTAGTTAACCCTAGAGATTTTACTACAGACCCATACCATAGGATTGATGATAAACCTTATGGTGGCGGTTCGGGTATGATAATGAAAGCTAAACCTCTAGAGTTAGCAATAAATAAGGCAATACAACAACAAGAAGTTCTTGGTGTTAAAAAAAGCCTAAAAATATTCCTGTCCCCTCAAGGCAAACCTGTTAATCAGGATATTATTAATAATTTGAGTGAACAAAAAGGAATAGTATTTGTTTGTGGTCGATATGAAGGTGTTGACGAGCGTTTTATTGAACAAAATATTGATATGGAGATATCTGTTGGAGATATTGTAGTCTCTGGTGGCGAACTTCCTGCAATGTTAATTATTGATGCAATAATGCGCCAGCTTCCAGGTGTTCTTAATGATGAAGAATCTGCACTTACAGATTCTTTTATGAATGGACTACTTGATTACCCTCATTATACTACTCCTCGTGATTATAATGGGAGTGGCATACCAGATGTATTGTTATCTGGCAACCACAAACAAATAAATAAATGGCGCTTACAGCAATCACTTTGGCGAACCTATAAACGGCGTCCAGAATTATTGCAAAAGCGAACTTTAACTAAAATAGAATCTGGTCTACTTGAAGAAATGATTAATAAATCAAAAAAAATTATTAATAAGTAAAGTAGGAACAAGATAAGGAAATTATTATGAATATTATTCAAATTTTAGAACAAGAAGAAATTGCACGCTTGAATAAGCAGATACCTAACTTTGCACCCGGTGATACAGTTATTGTACAGGTAAAAGTAAAAGAAGGAACTAGAGAGAGACTTCAAGCTTATGAGGGAGTAGTTATTGCTAAAAGAAATCGTGGTTTAAATTCTTCTTTTATAGTAAGAAAAATTGCTGCCGGTGTTGGTGTTGAAAGAACATTTCAAACATATTCACCTATAGTAGCTAGTATAGAAGTAAAACGTATGGGTGATGTTCGCCGTGCTAAACTATATTATTTACGTGATCGTTCTGGTAAATCAGCTAGAATTAAAGAAAAGCTTGCAATCAATAATAAAAATTTAACTCAATAAAATAATAAAAAAGGAACTAATTAGTTCCTTTTTTATTATTAGTAAATTATTTATTGCAATCATCATGCCTATGATGAACTGCACAATAATCATCATCACTTTCCTTACTCATTGGATCATGGTGATGTTTTTTGTTACAATCATCATTTTTATGATGAATATCACAATAACTTTGGTCTGAATCATGATGTTTATGGTCATGGTGATTATTAAAATTACCCATTTTAACTATCCTTTATAAAATTTTTTATTTTCTAATTAAAATATTAATTTTATGAATTACTTTAGTATATTATACGAAAGTAGTAAGAGTATTTTAAATAACCAATACTAAGTGCATTATATCATAATTAAAGAATTATTTTTCTTTTTTTAATCATTTAATAATTTTAACTGAGATTGTTATCTTTAAAGTAGCGGCTTAAATAAATATTTAATTTATCCTTAAGTTATATTTGCATTTTAGGTACGTTTTATGGTTAAATAATGCCTTTGGAATAATAAATTTTATATTATAGATGAATACTATCATGGCAAAACGTTGTAAAGTTACCGATAAAAAAGCTATGACGGGTAATAATGTGTCTCATGCTAATAATAAAACAAAGCGTCGTTTTTTGCCTAACTTGCATTGGCGTAGGTTTTGGTTAGAAACTGAGAATCGTTGGATCCGGATAAGAATAACAAATGCAGCTTTACGTACAATAGATAAACTAGGTATTGATGTAGTATTATCTAAACTACGTGCAAGTGGCAAAACTATCTAAGGAAGATTAGTTATGCGTGAAAATATTAAATTAGAAGCAACAGATAATTCTGGTCATTTTTATACAACAACAAAAAATAAGCGTACAACTACCGAAAAATTAGAATTAAAAAAATTTAATCCTAAAACCCGTAAGCATGTTATGTATAAAGAAACAAAGCTAAAATAAATTAAAATTCTTTAAATAAAAAACCCTTACTTTTGTAAGGGTTTTTTATATTAAAATGCGTTTTATTATCTAATTTTTAATTGCAATATAAATATCAATTTCAGCATTATTAGGATTATGTGATTTCTCATCATAAACTTCAAAATCTTGAGTATAAGCTCTGTTTATATTGGTATTCCAAATTTCATTCCATTTATTTGCAACAATATTAGCAGACATGTCTCCTGTAGCAACAAATTTTTGATAAGTTCCTTTATTAAATTTCATTCCACGCATACCAATTGGTATTTCTTCTAAATGATAAACTTTACACCCAATCAAAGTAGTATAAGGCTGAGTATAATCACCTGCATACTCGGTATATATCGAATAGATGGTATTATTAATTTTATTAGGAATTTTATCAATAATCTGCTCATTAATAAACCTTTGCCATAAGCTACCAATATCACTTACACCTTGCTCATTGTTATTGGTGGTTCTAACCTCTATTCCAATTATGTTAAATTCTTCTAGAAGTAAATTTTTCACTTTTTGTTTCCTTTCAATTAAATGATGTTAGTTCTCATAATAAATATATTTAATCAAGAACATCAGTCACAATTTCTAAACAAATTGATTTTCTATCATCTTACGATTATTATAAAACCTAGTTTGGAATTCAAGAAAGCTATTTGAAGCAATTGCTTCACGAATTTCGCTCATTAAAGATAAGTAATAATGAATATTATGGATTGTATTTAATCTTGCACCTAGTATTTCACCTATTTTAAATAAGTGATGTAAATAAGCACGAGAAAAGTTTTGGCAAGTGTAGCAAGAACACGTTTTATCTAGCGGTAATTCATCATTTTTAAATCTTGCATTCTTTATTTTAATATCACCAAAGCGAGTAAATAACCAGCCATTCCTTGCATTCCGCGTAGGCATTACACAATCAAACATATCTATTCCGTTTTGAACGCCATATATTATATCTTCCGGAGTTCCTACCCCCATTAAGTAATGTGGTTTCTCTCTAGGTAATATATCACTTAAAAAATCAAGCATTTTATACATTTCTTCTTTAGGTTCGCCCACTGATAAACCACCAATCGCTACTCCATCAAAACCAATCTGCATTAATTCATCCAAAGATTTTTGCCGTAAATCATTAAAAACTCCACCTTGAACAATTGCAAAAAGGGCATTTTTATTACCGCATTTAACAAATTCTGCTTTTGACCTTTGGGCCCATTTAAGACTTAATTCCATAGATTCTTGTGTTACTGAATAGGTAGCCGGATATGGGGTACATTCATCAAAAATCATTACAATATCAGAATTAATAGCAGTTTGAATTTGCATTGATTTTTCAGGAGATAAAAATAGCTTTGCACCATCAATAGGGCTTTGAAAATGAACTCCTTCATCTACAATTTTTCTTAAATGCCCTAAACTAAATACTTGAAAACCACCAGAATCGGTAAGAATTGGTCTATTCCAACCAATAAACTTATGTAATCCTTGAAACTTTTCAAAAATATCTAAGCCAGGACGTAACCATAAATGAAAAGTATTACCTAAAATAATTTGAGCATTATTTTCCAGTAAATCTTTTGGCGACAAGGATTTTACTGCACCATAAGTACCAACTGGCATAAATATGGGAGTTTCTACAATTCCATGATTTAAGTGTAATCTACCAAGACGAGCTTTGCCAACTGTATTTAAAAGTTCAAATTTCATTATTAAACAAACTTACCGCAACAATGTTTATATTTTTTTCCACTACCACAAGGACATGAAGCATTACGACTAACTTTTTTCTCATCAGTTAAACCTTCTAATATTGATGGTGCTAATGAGTGAACCATTTGCTGTTTTTCAACATTATCTCCTGCAAGTTCATCTTTTGCTATATCATCAATATCGCGAATTTGTACAGTTAATAATACTTTGACCGCATCTTTTTTAATCCCATCTAACATTTGTGAAAATAAATTAAACGATTCATGCTTATATTCCTGCTTAGGGTCTTTCTGTGCGTAGCCTCGCAAATGAATCCCCTGACGTAATTGTTCTAATTGAGTTAAATGTTCACGCCAATAATGATCAATATGTTGAATTAATACTCCTAGTTCAAATCTAGAAATTTCATCAGTTGCATTATTTTCAGTAGTAATCTTTTTCGCAAAATCAGCCATTTTATTTTTATATGTATTTACTGCTAAATTAATTAATTCATCCTTCATATCTTCTTGTGCAATATTTGGATTTTGTTTTAATTTATCTTTTATATCATAATCTAGATGCAATTCGCTTTTTAATAATTTATGCAAACCTTCTATATCCCACATATCCTCCATTGATTTTTCCGGTATATACAAATCAAATAATTGAGAAATTACTGATTTAATCATATTTTCTGTTGTCTCAGATAAATCATTGCCCTGTAGTATTTTATCACGCTGTTGATAAATTACATGCCTTTGATCATTAGCTACATTATCGTAATCCAATAATTGCTTACGTATATCAAAATTATATCCTTCGACTTTTCTTTGCGCAGATTCTATTGACCTTGATAACCATTTATGCTCAATTGATTCCCCAGATTTCATTCCTAGTTTCTGCATCATTCCCCGCATTCTTTCTCCACCAAAAATGCGTAATAATGGATCATCTAAAGATAAATAAAACCTGCTAGCTCCTGGGTCTCCTTGCCTTCCTGACCTACCTCGTAATTGATTATCAATACGTCTTGATTCATGACGCTCTGTACCTACTATAAATAATCCACCAGCTTTTAGTACTTGCTGATTATGAACTCTCCATTTAGACATTGTCTCAGTAATTTGTAATTCTTTTTGATTTTCATTTAATATCTCATTATTTTCAATCTTAGCTATTGCTGGTTTAGGGCTTCCTCCTAAAATAATATCGGTTCCCCTTCCTGCCATATTTGTTGCAACAGTGATAGCGCCAACACTACCTGCTTGCGCAATAATATCTGCTTCTCGTGCATGCTGTTTTGCATTTAATACTTCATGTTTTAATTTTTCTTTTGTTAATAAAGATGCCATAATCTCAGAATTTTCAACTGATGTAGTCCCAACTAATACAGGCTGCCCCTTAGCATGACATTGCTTAATCTCTTCAATAATCGCTCTATATTTATCTTCCAAATTCATATAAATTTTATCGTTATAGTCCGCTCGAACCATTGGCTTATTTGTTGGAATAACAACTGTTTCTAAACCATAAATTTGCTGAAATTCATAAGCCTCAGTATCAGCTGTTCCTGTCATTCCTGAGAGTTTTTTATACATACGGAAATAATTTTGAAAAGTGATAGAAGCCATGGTTTGATTTTCTTTCTGAATTTCAACCATTTCTTTAGCTTCTACTGCTTGGTGTAAACCATCAGACCAACGTCGCCCACTCATAAGCCGCCCAGTAAATTCATCAACAATAATAACTTCTTTATTTTGAACAACATAATGTTGGTCTTTGTGGTAGACATAGTGTGCTTTTAATGCAGATAATAAATGATGCATTAAACTAATATTGTGAACATGATATAAACTATCTCCCGCCTTTAACAACCCCATTTCTACTAAAATATTTTCTACTTTTTCATGACCTTTTTCTGATAAAACAACGTTATGACTTTTTTCATCTACCCAAAAATCACCAATTTCACTTTTCTCTTCTATTTGAGGATTTAATAATTTAGGCACTTTATTTAATTTTATATATAATTCATCAGTTCCTTCAGCAGGTCCTGAAATAATTAATGGAGTTCTAGCTTCATCAATTAAAATAGAATCAACCTCATCTACTATAGCAAAATCCATCTGTCTTTGAACTTTGTCTTTTAAATCAAATACCATATTATCACGAAGATAATCAAAACCAAATTCATTATTAGTTCCATATGTAACATCACACATATATGCCGCTTGTTTCTCATGATGTGACATATCTGGCAGGTTAATACCAACAGTTAATCCTAGAAAATTATATAGTTTACCTAACTCTGTCGCATCACGTCTTGCTAAATAATCATTTACAGTTACAACATGAACCCCCTTACCACCTAATGCATTTAAATATACTGCAAGAGTAGCAACTAAAGTTTTTCCTTCTCCTGTTCGCATTTCTGCAATTTTTCCATCATTTAACACCATTGCGCCAATTAACTGTACATCAAAATGACGCATATTTAAAACACGCCTACTCGCTTCTCGGCATACTGCAAATACTTCAGGTAAAATATCAGCAGTTGTTTCTCTATTATTCAATCGGTCTTTAAATTCCTGAGTTTTATTCCGCAACTCATTATCAGATAACTTAGAGATTTTAACTTCTAGATTATTAATTTCAACTACAGTTTTACCATATTGCTTTAATAATCTATCATTTCTAGTACCAAATATCTTATATAATACTTTTTTTATCATATCTACTTTCTTATTTAATTCTCATTATCAAAAAAATTAACAATATCTCTAGCTACTGCAACCGGATTAGAATGAATTAAAAAATGCCCACCTTTAGAATAAGCAATTAATTTACTATTAGGAAAATGCATAAACATAAATTCTAACGATTCTTCAGAAACAACTAAATCATTTCGTGCTCTCATTAATAATAATGGATTATTAATTTTTTCTAAATCTTCAATACTCATTCCCGACCAAAAGGGAATTATTGAATCTTGCAAAATTTTTGCTTCTTTAGTAAATCTATAATGATAATTATCCATTTTTAATGCATTAGATGTTATATAGTTCTTAGTTTTAGTATATTCTTTTTCAGAAAAGAAAAATACATATAAACGTTCTTTAAATTCTTCTATTGAATAATCATTACTAGTAATTAAAAAGCGCAAAAACTCTAAATTAACATACTTCATTTGCGGAACTGATGCTAATAAAATTACTTTATTTATATTTTTACTATAATTTTTTACTAGTTCTTGAGTAATAACGCCCCCCATTGACCAACCTAGTATACTAGGTTTTTTAAGAGACATTGCCTCAATAAAATCTATGACATCTTCTGCTAAACCTGAAATACTTTCTGGGTTAGTCGAATTCGAAAAACCAATTTTACGATTATCAATTAAGTATAAAGTAAAATATTTTGATAATTCTAAAATAAAACTTTCATTCCAATGAAATAAAGTTCCTGAATATCCTACAATTAAAATTAATGGTTCGCCCCTGCCTAATGTAATATATCCCATCTGTCCAGATTTAGTAATTATTTTTAAATAATTCAATATACACATTAGGTTATTTCCTAAAACCACCTTTTAAAATCTATTTATTTTCAGCAAAAACTTTTAAATAACTTTCCATTGATTTTTCTTTAGTCATACCTTTAATAGCATTCCAAGCTTGCCATTTTGCACGCTCGACAATATTTACTACTGATGGACATTCACCTATAACATCTCCTTCAGTTGCCTGCTTATAAAAAGCATATAGCTTTAATTTCTGAGCATTTGATGGAGAAAAATCAATAGTTGCATTACGAACTTTTTCCAACATTTCTTCGAAACGTTGTTGCAAATCAGACATAATATTCACCTCAAAAAAATTATTCATTTTCATTTTGTGGGGTAGATGTGTTATTTTTAATAGCACCTTTTAATATATTACTTGTACGAAAAGAAACTACGCGCCTAGCATCAATCAAATGAGTTTCCTTAGTTTTTGGATTTCTTCCTACTCGTGAACTTTTATCTCTTAAAATAAAATTTCCAAATCCCGTAATTTTTACTGGATCACCACTTTCTAAACTTTTAATAATAATTTCAAAAAAATCTTCAACAAATTTATAGGCATCTGCCCTTTTCAAATCGGAATTATCCATAACAATTTGAGCCAGCTCATTTTTAGTTATAGTCATATTATACCTTTTATAAATTATTCCTTACGAAGAACTGCATTGAACTTTTCTTCGACAAGTTTAGTTATTATTTGTAAATCTTTATTAATCTGTTCCTCAATGAGAGTCTTATCTGATTGAAATATAAAATTTATTGTAAAACTTTTATAATTTAATTCTAAATTAGCTCCTTGATAAACATCTACTATTTGTGAGTCAATAAGATATTTTATATCTGCATAATTAATAGCATTAATTATTAAACCCAAAGCTACATTATCTTTTACTACAAAAGATAAGTCTCTATACACTTTAGGAAATTTGCTAATAGGGCGAATTTTAACACAACTAATAAAATTCATAAGATAATTGACATCTAATTCAAATAAATAAGGCATTGTTACTAACCCTATTTTGTAACCAACTTGTGGGTGTAATTGCCCTAAAACCCCTATTTCTTCGTTATTCCAGTATATTTTACAAGTACGACCACTATGAAAACATAAATAGTTTGTAACCGGTTCAAATTTAATCTGACTTTGACCTTTTAACAATAATTCTACATCATGCTTAATATCAAAAAAATCCACTTCACGTGCTTTATTAGCCCAACCTTTCTCAAAAAAATCTCCATAAATTAATCCGGCAATTTTAATCGGTTGTGTTTCCTTAGTTTCCCCATGAAATACCCTAGCTACTTCAAATAAACGTATAGAAGTATGCCCTCTATTTACATTATAAATTAAAGCTTTTAATAAATCAGTCATGAGATTCATACGCATTATTGATAATCCAGCTATAGGATTTTGTAATTTAATGGGTAAATTAGGGGTATTTTCATTATACTCTCCTAATATTTTTGCATAACTTTCCTCATGAAAAGCATAGCCTATTATCTCATTATAACCTTCTGCTACTAGTATATTTTTTAAACTATTTATCTTTAGCTGTAATCTATCAATATTTTTAATATTATAAGCTGCTATAGGCATCTTTGGTTTTATATTATCATAACCATATACTCTTGCTATTTCTTCAATAATATCCTCTTTAATTTTAATATCAAATCTAAAACTAGGAACCTCTAAATTAATTATATTATCAGAATTATCTAAAATTTTAAAACCTAATTTAACTAAAATTTTCTTGATAATTTCTAAATTTATATCTTCACCAATTACCTTATTTATTAATTTATGCTCTAAAGAAATATGTTTTACTTTAGGCATATATTCTGAAGTAACTTGAGCTATTTCTCCAATTTTACCTCCACAAATTTCTTTAATTAATTTAGCTGCATAATTAATTGCTAAATATTGCAATTTATAATCAACACCCCTCTCATATCTATAGGCTGAATCTGAATTAACCCCATAAGTTTTACTAACTCCAGTAATAATATCTGGAATAAAAAATGCACTTTCTAAAACTATATCGTTGGTTAATTCAACTACACTGGAATCAATCCCACCCATAACACCAGCAATAGCAATTGGCTCATCTTTAGAATTAGCAATTATTAATGTATGAGATAATAAATTAACTTCTTTTCCATCTAATAATTTAATTTTTTCATGATCATTAGCAAGTCTTATTCTTATAGTTTTTCCTACCTTGTTTAAATCAAAAGCATGTAAGGGTTGCCCTAATTCCAACATTACATAATTAGTAATATCTACAACAGCTGATATTGGCCTAATTCCAGATTTACTCAACCTATCTAATATATATTGTGGTGTTTGAACTTGATTATTTAACTCTTTTATTACTAAACTAGCATAATTAGGGCATAATTCTTTAGCAATTAAATCAATTTTAATTTTATCGGGAATTTGACTAACAGCTTTATAAGTATCGTCCAATTCTTTTTTAATCACTACATCTGATGCTAAGGCCGTAATTTCACGTAATAACCCATGAACTGATAAACAATCTCCTCTATTAGGAGTAATTTTAAACTCAACCACCCTATCTTCACCCATGGAAATTATACTTTCTACTTCAATTCCCGCCATGGTAAGTTTTTCCAATATCACTTCCCAATTCGGTATTTGTTCAACACAGCTTTTTAACCAATTTAATGATAATTTCATCTAATTTAACCTCAAAATTTAAATCATAAACTTTTTTCTTTTAATTGCATTAAAAAAATATACATATGTCATAATAGTGGCAATTAAAATTTTAAATTAACTTAATATATTCCTATAAAAGACTCTGAAGTTGAAAATATTTATTATTTTTTATCAACCACTTCATTACTTTTTGCTTGTAGTATTGGCTTTAATAATACTCCTAGTATTAATATTGCTACTGATAACAATTCTAACAATATAAATAAATCTCAAGGTGGTAGTGGCACTAATTCACAACTATACTTAAATTTAAATGGTGCTAAATCTTAAACCATTTCTATAACAGATAATTAATTCTTAACTTTCACTTCTAAATTGTTGTAAAAAATCTAAATCATTATCAAACATCAACCGCAAATCTTCTATTCCATAATGCAACATAGTGAATCTATCAACTCCTATGCCAAAAGCAAAACCACTATATTTTTCGGGATCAATATTCATATTAACTAATACATTTGGATGAACCATACCGCAGCCGCCAACTTCAAGCCATTTACCACTGGAAGATAATACATCTACTTCCGCTGATGGTTCAGTAAAGGGAAAAAAAGAGGCTCTAAATCTAGTTTTTAAGTTATCGTTAACAAAAAACTGCTGTAAAAACTGAGTTATAACTCCCTTTAAATTAGCAAAACTAATATTTTCATCAATCCATAAACCTTCTAACTGATGAAACATTGGCACATGGGTTGCATCCATATCTACCCTATATACTCTACCTGGTGCAATTATTTTAATAGGCGGTTTATTAGCTTGCGCATAACGAATTTGTACAGGAGATGTGTGCGTTCTTAAAACATGACAGCCTTCAGTATAAAAAGTATCCTGCATAGCTCGTGCCGGATGGTTTTCTGGGATATTTAATGCCTGAAAATTATAATAATCAGTTTCAATTTCTGGGCCGTCAGCAATATCAAAACCTAATTGCTTAAAAATGTCGAACATTCGATTAAAAGACAATGAAACAGGATGTAAGCTTCCACTACTATTGCCACGCCCCTTTAACGTTACATCTATCGACTCAAGGGCTAGTTTTTTTGTTAACTCTTGATTTAAAATATATTCTTTTTGTTGCTGCAATAACTCTTCAAACTTATTCTTTACTCTATTTATCTTAGCGCCTAACTCTTTTCTTTCCTCAATCGGTAATTCTCTTAATTGCTGCATAAATGCAGTTATTAACCCAGATTTGCCTATATATTTAGATTTTAACTGATCTAAATCATACATTTTATTAATTTGTTTTAATTCATTAATACTTTCATTTAGTATTTTTTCCAAATCATTCATGATTCACCATTCAATAAAAAACAAAAAGGGGTCAGAAAAACTCTAACCCCCATTATTATAAAACAAATTTAAACTAATTTGATTATATATGACTTTTTGCAATTTCTACAAATTTAGCAAATGCTGTCATATCAGTTATTGCTAAACTTGATAAAACCTTACGATCAACCGTAACATTAGCTTTTGTTAAACCATTAATAAAATTGCTATAAGTTAATCCTAATTCACGGCATGCTGCATTTATACGTACAATCCAAAGATTTCTAAATTGACGTTTCCTTTGACGGCGATCCCTATAGGCATATTGTCCAGCTTTCATTACCGCTTCTTTAGCAACACGATAAACATTACCACGACGACCACGGTAACCTTTTGCTAGCGCTAATACTTTTTTATGTCTTGCTTTGGCTGTTACACCACGTTTTACTCTTGTCATTTTTTACTCCTTAAGCGTATGGCATCATAGATTTAATACTAGCAACATCACTTGCATGGACCATTACTGTTCCTCGCAAATTCCTCTTATTTTTTGTTGTTTTCTTTGTTAGAATATGACGCTTAAACGCTTGCGAGCGCTTTATTCCACCATTACTCAAAACCTTGAAGCGCTTCTTAGCACTTGATTTTGTTTTCATTTTAGGCATTTCTACTACCTTACATAATTTTTTCTCACTAGATAGCCGGTGATTTGCTTATTAAAACAAATACTTATGGAACCGCAACTACCACCAATCAATAGTTTTTTAAACTTTTGAGCCAAATATTATATCACAAAACTAAATTTTTGTTAAGCATCATTTTTAAATTTTTGCTCTAAGAGATTTACATATATTATTTTTCAAACGTTCAATTATTTCTTCAGCATCATGGCGATGTTCTAAAATATATAATTTCTTAACATTTTCTCCAGATAATTCAGATGATAATTTAAGTATTGATTCCTCTTCATGAAATAAAGATTTATAAGCCTCCTCAAAATTATCATAAAGTATATTATTTTTTAAGATAAATTGTACCTCAGAAGGATGGTATAAATTTTTGTAAACCTTATCTGCAGAGCCTTCAGACTTATAATAATGATTGGGTTATCATCAATATGTTTTTAATTAATTTTAAAATAAAAATATGCCTTATAGCTAAATTACTAAAATTAAACAAATTAATTAATTAGTTTACTATTTATGTTAAAATGTCTCATATATTTTATGTATTGCGAGGCCAAAATGCATAAATTAATTTTATTATTTACTACCTTAGCAATCTTTTGTGGATGTACGAAATCCAATAAATTTTATAGCGGATATATTGATGCGGATTTGACATATTTATCTAGCGATTTTAGCGGTCAACTTCTTAGTTTACAAGTTGCTCGCGGTGAATATGTAAATAAACAAAAATTATTATTTAAATTAGAACAACTCAATGAAACAAGGAATATTAATAGTGGCTTACAAAATCAAATTGATTTAACCGCTGAACGTGACCAATTATTAAGTAAATTAAATTATGCAAAAATTAATTATAATAGGCAAAATAAATTAAATAAAACCGGTGCTGGAAGTCAAGATGCTTTTGATCAAGCAAAACAAAATCTTGATGTTTTACTATATCAAATTAACTCAATAAATGCACAAATTAAAAATAATGAAATCCTAACTGCACAAAAAATCTGGCAGAAAGAGCGTAAACAAAATGTTGCTCCAGAATCTGGTATTGTCTATGATACATATTTTACCATTGGTGAGTATGTTCAAGGCGGACAACCAATACTATCTTTAATAACCAAAAAAAATATAAAAGCAATTTTTTTTGTCTCTGAATCAGATTTAGGCAAAATTAAATTGAATCAAAATGTAACAATCTTTACAGATGGTAATAGCTCTCATTATCAGGGCATTATTAGTTATATATCTAATCAAGCAGAATATACTCCACCCATTATTTATTCAAGAGAGGAACGACAAAAATTAGTATTTAAAATTGAGATGCGTATAGTTAATGCTGATTTGAACCAAATTCATTTAGGTCAACCAGTTACAGTAGAAATAAAATGACTGAATTAGCTATTGACATAAAAGGCCTAACAAAGAATTTTGGTAATGTAAAAGCTGTAGATAATTTAACTCTACAAGTTCCTCGTGGCTCAATTTGTGGCTTTCTTGGTTCTAATGGTAGTGGCAAAACAACTACTATTAGAATGTTGTGTGGTTTATTAATACCTAGTAGTGGTGGAGGTACTTGTTTAAACTATAATGTCATTACTCAAAGCACTTTAATTAAAAAAAAAATTGGTTATGCTTCACAAAAATTTAGCCTATATAGCGATTTAACTGTTTATGAAAACTTAAAATTTGTAGCTGGAATTTATAGAGTTGACAGTAAAAAAGAAAAAATTATTTCAGTAATGGATGAATTGCATTTAACTCCATATAAAGATACTAGAGCCAAAAATTTATCTGGAGGTTGGAAACAAGTATTAACACTAGCTAGTTGTTTAGTACATAACCCTGAACTCTTGGTTCTAGATGAGCCAACAGCTGGAGTTGATCCTAAAATGCGAAAAAATTTCTGGGATTATCTTCATCAATTATCTCAGAAAAAAGGTATAACAATTTTAGTAACCACTCATTTTATGGATGAAGTTGAAAGATGCAAACAGTTAGTTTATATAAATAATGGCAAATTATTATATAGTGGCACAACCGCTAAAATAATCCCATTTTCTAAAGTTGAAAGTTATATAACTGCTAATAATGAAAATAGCTTAGATATAGTAAAAACAATAAATAGTACTTATCCCAAAGTGTCAATTACATTCATGGGAAATGACTTACGTATCTCATCTAAAGATGCTACTAGTTTGGAAGCAATTATAAAAAACTTTCCAAATTATAACTTTGTTAAAACTACTCCTTCATTTGAAGAAGTTTTTATAAGCCTAATGCAATGAATATAAATTTTTCCCCAACACGAATCTTTAGCCTAATGGTTAAAGAATTTAAACTAATATTAAGAGATAAAGGAACTATTGCAATTCTAGTAATAATACCTTTAATCCAACTAATTTTATTTGGATTTGCTATAAAAATTGATCCTAAACACCTACCCACTGCCGTCATAATTTATGATCATAGTCCTTTAACAAGAGGTATTATTAGTAATCTTCAAGCTTCAACCTATTTTGACATAGTAGATACATCCAATAACTTTAAAGAAGCAAAACAAAAATTGGAAAGTGGTAAAATTAGCTTTATTATTACTATCCCTGAAAATTTTACTCATGATTTTATTCGTGGAAATAACCCACAAATTTTAGTAGAACTAGACGGTTCTGACCCGGGTAGTAGCGGGACTGCAGTGAGTGTATTTCAGCCAATTTTACAAAGAACAATTGATTATTTTATTAAAAATGGTTTAAATGTTGTTTCTAACACAAAAAGCGTAAATTTAATAATGCATCGTAATTACAATGAAGCTAATAAAAGTGAACTGTCTATTATTCCTGGCTTGATTGGTGTACTTTTAACAATGACAATGGTTATGTTAACTTCTAGTAGCATAACTCGTGAAAATGAAGATGGAACTATGGAAATGCTCTTATCTACTCCGCTAAGGCCGCTAGAAATAATAATTGGTAAAATTTTGCCATATGTAACACTTGGTTATTTACAACTATCAGTTACCTTAATATTTAGTAAATTTCTTGTAAATTTACCTCTTGATAGTAATATATTTTTGTTATATTTTAGTTCCGCTCCATTTATTATTGCTAATTTAATGATCGGCATGATTTTTTCTGCATTAGCTTCAACTCCCATGCAAGCAATGCAATTAGGTATGCTATATCAATTGCCATCTTTAATGATTTCTGGTTATATATTTTCTTTTTTTGGTATGCCTAAATGGGCACAATTAATTGGTTCCTGTCTACCAATGACATATTATATTAGAATTTCTCGAGGAGTTATTCTAAAAGGAAATCAGTTTTTACAAGTAATACCAAACTTGATTCCTATTTGTATTATTAGCGTAATTTTTATTATAATTGCAAGTAAAGTATTTAAACAAACTCTAGATTGATTTTATAGCTAATTTTACTAAGGTTATAAAAATGCATATTTTTAAATCAAATATTAAAAAAAACCTTTATAGAATATATATTTTATTTTTAGGAATTAATTTATATGGCTGTGGACTTCTTGGGCCTGATTATAATAAACCAAAAATAGATATACCAAAATCATGGAATAGTAATAAAAATATTACTATAGATGCAAATTTACAAATTGCTGATACTAAATGGTGGGAGCAATTTCATGACCCTATGTTAAATGAACTTATTAAGGAAGCATTAAACAATAATAATACTATTCAGATAGCTATTGGTAATATTATACAAGCCCAAGCAATACTTAAAAAAGTTTACATGACATGGGTTCCAATAATAAATATGGGCATTGGTGGAATAGACGGTCAAGCTAATAATCACGTAAGTTCAATAAATAATCCAGCGTTATCTCCATTTTTTGCTAATCAAAATACAATAAATTTTTCTTCAGGATATGCAAATTTAACCCCTAATTATTCCTTAAATATATTTGAAATAATAAAAAATCAAGATTTAGCAAAATTAAATATACAAATGCAGAAGGCCACTAAAAATGCTATTAGATTAAATGTAATTAGTCAAGTTGCAAGTAGCTATTTTACTTTATTAGGCTTACATAAAAAACTATTTTTGCAAAAACAAATGATTGCTGATATAAAAAAAGTTCTTGATTTTAATAAAATAAAATTTAAAACTGGTGCAATTTCTCATGTAAATGTAGATATTTCTCAACAATTACTCTATCAACTAACTGCTCAATTACCCGCTATAGAAAATAATATTGTAGAAACACAAAACTCTCTACTAGTTTTAATCAATAAAAATCCAACTACTATTATTACCCAAAATGATTTTGATAACATATCAATAAATAATATTATTCCAATTAATTTACCTTCTTCTGTTTTAAATATGCGACCAGATATCATTGCCGCTGAATATCAAGTTCAAGCAAGTAATGCCAAAATAGGCGTTGCTACATCTGCTTTTTTTCCTAAAATTTCCTTAACTAGTGCTCTAGGTGCTGCATCCTATCAATTAAGTACATTAATAAATGGCAGTACTGATTTTTGGGCATTAAAAATAGCCGCAGCTATGCCTCTATTAAATTTAGGGCTTTATGCTGATATTGATAAGGCTCGTGGCGATTATTATTCAGCATATTACAATTATATTCAAACTGTAAAAAATGCTTTTTCTGAAGTAGATAATGGTTTATCTAAATATCAAACAACTAATAATATATTTTTAAACCAGCAACTAGCATTAAATTCATCTAATAATATTTATAATTTATCATTAATTCAATATAAAACTGGTGAAAATAGTCTTTCTGATACTATTAATTATAAAATTAATATTGATTATAGCTTATTAAATATCAATCAAACAAAAATTCAACAATTAAATAATATTGTAAATTTATATCAGGTATTAGGTGGTGGTTATAATGTTGAAAATACTGATAAAGCTAAAAAGTTTAATGATCGTCATGATGTATAACTAATATTGATTTATCCCTATATTAGCTTTAGTAAAATTATAATTTGCTAATCTCTCAATTAATCTATTCCAATTTTTTTCTTCTAATTGTCTATCTGCTTCTTTATGCCATAAATGTAACACTGAAACAGCAAAACGTCCATTCTTAATCTTTATACCTGCATGTAATAAACGAATAAAAAGGTCTGCATCTTCATGCCCCCAACCATTATATTCCTCATCAAAACCATTTACTAGAATAAAATCTTTACGCCACATACCAAAATTACATCCTTTTGGATATTGCCAATTAGTACTACGAATATAGCGCCACCATTGACTACCAAAACGTAGCCAGGGAAAAAATTTATTTACCCTTCTCTTAAATCGAGCAATAAACCAATCAATAGCTCCCCAATTATAAATATTTTGTAATTTTTTATTATCATTAAATATTTCTTCAGAAAAATCTTTAGACAATAAAACCCTTCCCCCAGAAACAAAAAAACCTTTTTCCATTAATTTTATATGCTCATTCAAGTAATCAGGAAATGGTATGCAATCTCCATCTAAAAATAAAAAGTATTCCCCTTTTGCACTAGCTACAGCTTTATTTAAAATCATTGCCTTACGAAAACCAACGTCTTCATGCCAGATATGTCTTAGTTGATTAGGAATTTTTTCTAGATATTTATTAATTATACTAGCTGTTGTATTTAAAGACCCATCATCAGCAATAATAATTTCAACATTAGGATATTTTAATACCTGCAAAACAAGAGTAGATAAAACCTTATCTAATGCTTCAGGCCAATTATACGTAGATACTATTATACTAATTTTAGGAGTTTGAATTTGCATTTGCATATCCTTATAGAACATCAAAGATTTTAGGTTAGTATTTGCTCCAATAGATATATATTTTTTGTAATATCAAATCGATTTAAATGTGCATTTGCATTAATAATCAGTTTATCATAAATATCTTGGCTTGACAACACTTCTTGTATTATATTTGCTAATTTTTCAATATTACCTACGGCAACTAATTTGCCACATATTCCATCCATTAAAATTTCCCTAGGACCATTAGGACAATCTGTAGCAATAACAGGCTTTTGCAAAATCATCGCTTCAATTAAAACAGTAGGCAAGCCCTCAAATTTAGAACTTAAAACAAATAATTTACTTTTTTTCACCCAAGGAAAAGGGTTAGATTGATAACCAATCAAAAAAACATCATTATTTAAATCTAAATCGTTAATCAAATTTTTAATTTTTAATTCATCTTTGCCAGAACCAACAATAATAAGTTTTTCAATTCGCTTAAAATTATTTTTTATTAACTGATATGCTTTAATTAATGAAGTAAAATCTTTTTGGTTTTCTTCTAATCTGCCTACTGAAACTATATAATTATCACTTAATCCATTTAATAAATTAATATCATAATTTGCTAATTTCTCAATTCGCTTGAAATCAAATTGATTGTAAATTAAAACAAATTTATCTTTTAAATCAGGAAACAACTCTATTGATTCTTCATGCATATGCTTATTTAAAACAACAATCTTTACATAATAAGTTAATCTTTTTTGCAGATATGCAATTGCTCTTGGATTTTTTGTATAATAATTTTTAAGACTAAAATGAAAAAAAGCAATTGTTCGTGAATAAATTATATCGATAAACTTTGTTAAACCTAATGCATAATCAACTACTATTTCAAACTCAGCTATTACTTTTATTAATTTTTTTTTATAATAAGTTCTACGCAAAAAAGAAATAAATAAATTATCAGAAATTTTACTCCAAAGAGAATATTTGCCAGATTTTTTTTGATACCAATTATTAACTAAGAATTTGCTTTTTATTATGTATATTATTTTAATATGCTTTGGCACTTCAATAATCATTGCTTCAAGCTCAAACATGCAATAACCAATTACTAATGTTATATCATATTTATTACTATCTAAAGATCGCAAATACTCTAACATTGATGTCTCAATACCACCAACCAAAAATGTATTTACATAAAAGGCAATTTTTTTAGGAGAAATTACATTCTGCACTATAATGCCCATTTTTTAGCAAACACATCTAATGTATTTCCCGACAATAAAATAGCTAGCATTACTATAAATGCAGAACTACTAATATTATCGGTATAAAAACCTCCTTGCAAAGCTCCAATTACATAACTCAAAGATATAATTATTGCTAATTTTCCCTCAGGGGTTTTTGCCTTTAAACCATAATAACATGCTGATAAAGTAATTAAAGCTAATAAAAGTGGACCTAAGAAACCCAGTTCAACCCATAACCAATAAAAATCATTATGCGGGTGCCGTGGTGCTGCATCTCCCATAAACCCTGTATACTTTTCATATTCAGAATGAAAACTACCTGTTCCATATCCTAAAAATGGTGCTTTAACAATCATTTGTTGAGAGTATTGATGAAACTCTATCCTTGCTCCAACTGAAGTTCTTGCATTACCCATATTATATTCACTCATATCTTGTTCTAAACGGCTTATTCCGCCTTTAATAGCTGGCGAAGTATAAATAATAACTGGCAATAATATCGAAATTAAAATTATACCCCAAAGCCCCTTTCTAATATTCCATAATAAAATAATTGCTATTACCATTAAAACAAATAATACTTGCCCAGCTCGACCTTGAACAAAATATAAAATATCAATAGTAGAAAATATTATAATTGCATAAATAAACCTAATCTTTGTAAGGCTAATTTGTTTATAGTAATATAACAATAACGAAATCAAACCAACTACTAGTACTGCTAAAAAATAATTGTGATAAGTATGATAGTGAAATACTGCCCAATCCCCATCTGTAGCATATAAAATGGGTTTTTTTAAAATACAAATTGCAAATGAAACTATAAAAGTAATAATACAACCAACCATAAATCCTATACATGCCCAAATTCTATACTTAACTTGGGAAAAATAAGCAAAAATCAAAGGACATAATATGAAAATTCGCATTTTTATTAACATATGATTTATATCTTGCTGTGGAGCTTGGCTTTTATTCACCCAAACTAAAAAAACAAAGTAAAGTAATACTGAAAAAACTACAAAGTAGTTTTTTTTGTAAAGTAAAATATTTTTTCTTAAATCATAATCTATTAAAGCAATAATGCATATCAAAGCTACTGTTATATTTTGTAAGGAAGTAGAAACTGGAATCGCTAAACCAGTTAAAAAAGCAATTAATAACAGAAACCATGAATTAATAGTAATTTTTAACATATCATCACCTATTTTATAACTAGAAATAAAAATTATGCAGTTTTATTAAACGTAAAAAATAGAATTCTACTCTTTTTTATTTATCTTTTTCTTCCCTGTAACAATCATTAAAGCATTTCTACCTTCAATTTTTGGCTTTTGCTCAATCACTGCTTCCTCCGCAAGATCTTTTTCAGCCCTTTCCAAATATCTTAATCCTAACTCCTGATGTGCCATCTCTCTACCACGAAACTGCACTACAAATTTAACTTTATCACCTTCTTCTAAAAAACGCTTAGCATTTTTTAATTTAATTTGGTAATCATGATCATCAGTAACAGGTCTTAATTTAATTTCTTTTAAATGAACCTGCTTTTGCTTCATTTTCATTTCATGTGCTTTTTTTTGTTCTCGATACTTAAATTTACCATAATCCATAATTTTACATACAGGTGGATTAGCATTTGGTGATATTTCAACTAAATCAGCACCTAATTCTTCAGCTTTTCTTAAAGCTTCTTCAATATCAATAACACCTAGTTGCTCCCCTGTATTATCAACAATCACTCGAACTTGCTCTGCTGTAATAGCAGCATTAATACGAATCTGTTTTTCTGTACTTATAGTATTTCTCCTTATAATAAAATTAAAAACTATTGATTTAATTCAGCCTGCAATAAATTGTTCAATTGCATTTCTGACATCTGACCTAGATCACTGCCATCTCTTCTTCGCACAGTAATAGTGTTGGTATCTATCTCTTTATCGCCAACTATTAATAAATAAGGTATTTTCTGCAAAGTAGCTTCACGAATTTTGTACCCTATTTTATCATTTCTTAAATCAATCTCACACCTGAAACCATTATTTTTAAGGTTTTCATACACTTGTTTGGTATAATCAATTTGCTTTTCAGAAATATTAAGTATTATAAGTTGGACAGGTGCGAGCCATAAAGGAAATTTCCCTTCATAATGCTCTATTAAAATACCAATAAACCGTTCAAAAGATCCTAAAGCAGCACGATGAAGCATAACTGGTGTTTTTTTACTGTTATCCTTATCAAAATATACCGCTTGTAATCTTTCTGGTAAATTAAAATCCAATTGTAAAGTACCACATTGCCATTCTCGCCCTAGGCAATCTTTTAGTGTAAATTCAATCTTAGGCCCATAAAATGCACCTTCTCCTGGCTGTAAAATATATTCTAACCCCTTATTCTTTAATGCTTTTGCTAAAGCTTCTTCAGCTAAATCCCAAAGATGATCTTCCCCAACTCTCTTTACAGGTCTGGTGGATAACTTTAAAATTACATCTTCAAAACCAAATTTCTTATATATTTTATATGTAAGATCTATGAATTTGATTGCCTCGTCTTCCATTTGTTCTTCAGTACAGAAAATATGAGCATCATCTTGCACAAAGCCTCTAACCCTCATAATTCCATGTAATCCACCTGATGGTTCATTTCTATGACATGACCCAAACTCAGCTAACCTTAATGGTAAGTCACGATAAGATTTTAACCCCTGATTAAAAACTAAAATATGACATGGACAATTCATAGGCTTAATAGCATATTCTCTTTTTTCTGAATGGGTGGTAAACATTAATTCACTATAATTTTGCCAATGACCTGATTTTTCCCATAAACTTCTATCAACTACAAGTGGCGTTTTAATTTCTTTGTAGCCATCATTTTCATTCTCTTGTCGCATATATTGCTCAATTATTTGCCACATTACCCACCCTTTTGGGTGCCAAAAAACCATTCCTGGAGCTTCTTCCTGTAAGTGAAACAAATTTAGCTGCTTGCCAATCTTACGATGATCACGCTTTTCTGCTTCTTCCAACATATTTAAATAGTTTTGCAATTCATCTTTATTGCGCCAAGCAGTACCATAAATACGCTGTAGCATTTCATTATTAGAGTCACCACGCCAATAAGCACCTGCTACTTTGGTAAGTTTAAAAGCTTTAAGCTTTCCTGTTGAAGGAACATGAGGTCCTCTACATAAATCTGTAAAATTGCCTTGGTTATATAAAGAAATAGTTTGCTCTTCAGGAATTTGTTGAATGATTTGAACTTTATAATTTTCACCAATCGAAGCAAAGTATTCAATAGCTTTATTGCGGGTAACCTCAATTCTTTTTATGGGAAGATTCTGTTCAGCTAATTGTTGCATTTTTCTTTCAATAAGAATTAAATCTTCAGGAGTAAAAGGTCTTTCATAACTAAAATCATAATAAAAGCCATCATTGATAACTGGACCAATTGTTACTTGTGCAGTAGGGTATAATTCTTTTACTGCCTGTGCTAATAAATGTGCTGTAGAATGACGAATTATCTCTAATCCTTCATTATCTTTATCTGTAATAATTTTAATGTTACTATCATTGTTTATTATAAAACTGGCATCAACTTCAATACCATTTACCAAAGCGCCCAATGTTGCTTTGGCTAAACTAGGGCTAATATCTTTTGCAATTTCAAAAACTGCGATTGGTTCATCAAAACTTTTTATAGAATTATCAGTTAAAGTAATCCTAATCATTGCTATATTTCCCTTTTCGTATATTAATAAAAATGGTCAATTAATTTTTATCTAATTTATAAATATTTTCCATAATTTTAACATAAAAATGCTATTGTAATTATTAATATGGTTTAAAATTATGTTCTTATAAATTAATCATTAAATAATTTTTTAATTAAAAAATATCTAAATTTAGGAAAAAACCATATGGAACAATATCGTGGCACAACAATAATATCTGTTAGACGAGATAATCAAGTATCTCTTGGCGGGGATGGTCAAGTAACACTTGGTAATATAGTAATTAAATCAACTGCAAAAAAAATTCGCAGGCTTTATGATAATAAAGTTATTGCTGGGTTTGCAGGTGGAACAGCTGATGCTTTTACTTTATTTGAACGCTTTGAAGAAAAACTAGAAAAATTTCATGGTCACCTATTACGCTCTGCCGTAGAATTAGCTAAAGATTGGCGTACTGATAGGATGTTACGTCGCTTAGAAGCAATGCTTGTTGTTGCTGATAAAGAACATAGTCTAATTATAACTGGCAATGGTGATGTATTAGAACCAGAACATGGAATTGCAGCAATAGGCTCTGGTGGTGCATTTGCTCAATCTGCTGCTAGAGCTTTAATAGAGCATAGTAAATTAAAAGCTGAAGAAATTGTTAAGCAATCTTTAAAAATTGCTGGTGAAATTTGTATTTATAGCAACAATAACCATGTATTAGAAACTATAGATTGGTAAAATATATATAATAACTTTTTGTGATAAACTAGCAGGGGAAATTTTAACGTTTAGCTATTAAATATTAAATAAACATTATTTATAGTGCAATTATCTATATTTAAAAGGTTTAATTATTAAATGGAAAACTTTAAATCAGTAAAAAATTATATACATACTCATGAAAGTACTAAATATTTAACTTGGGAAGAAAATAAACAAAATTCATTTCTATCAATTTATAACTATATAAATAAAAAATTAAAAGCATTGAATAGAGATACTAAAAATGACACACGTGAAAATAAAAATACTTTAAAACAAGAAAAATTAAAATACACTCTAATCTATACTTTAGATGAATTACAAAAATTATTTAATGAAGGCAAATCAAAAACTTTACCCAAATTTAACGATCTAAGCCCTATTATAAAGAAAAAATTAGATGAAGAAATTTATAACGATTTAACTGCTAACTCAATAAAAAATAACTACCTCTCCAAAAGTCTTTTAACAAACCTAAAAATAATTGTTACTCATAAAGATACTGATGGATTTCGCAATAATTCCAATACAAAAACAAGGTGGTTTT
>CAYZUJ010000004.1:25049-37266 GCA_964481375.1 uncultured Neisseria sp.
ATAACACCCCAACTCATACACATAAAAGAATTAAAGAATTAATAAATACCCCTTATAAAAGTTATACTTTTGAATATATAAATAAATCTAAACCTTTAAAATTAGAAAAAAATTTTAGTTATACTATAGTTGCTAAATGGAAAAATGGCATTCCTATAGAAGGCCACATCGAATGTCATCAAACAAATCATTCATTCATTAAAAATACTATTAAATTCTATAAAAATAATAATAGATATCATTTTACACGAACAGTAGTTTTAAATGATAAAACTACCTACAAATATTTATTTATATCAGAAAATTTTACGAGAGATTTAGGCTTAGTTACTGGAGCACTTGAGAAAATTAAAAATAGCTCATCACATAGTAAAAATAAAATCTTATTAAAAATAAAAAATGATCAATTTAAATATAAGGGTGAATTTAAGAATAATAATCAAATGGGAGGTTATGGAAAAATTTTTTGGAAAGATACGCAACACACATACATCGGTGAATTTAAAAATAATGTTCCATGTGGATTAGGTACTTTATATAAGGAAGATCGTAAATTTAAAGTAAAGTTTAATAATGAAGGTTTTGTATCAGAAGAAAAAGAAATTCCACAAATAGATAAATTATCTAATTTAAAAGGCGGCGTGAATAAAAAAGTCTATAATTCAGTTTTATTTGCAATCAACAGTAAAGGAAGCGAAGATTTTATTGTAGAGAAAGAATTAAATAATTATATAAAATTAAACGAACTTAACAGCAAAAGATATTTATCACTACAATACCCTCTCCCAACTTATAAAGAATTTTTAAATAAATCATCAAAAACTTCTAATCAAAAACAAAACTATATTAAATTTTTAATGAGGAAGGTGATTAAACTAAAAAATAAAAATAAGTTAAATGATTCTACATATAACATTGAAACTACTCTTAACTTACTTGACATAGATATTAATATTGACTTAGAAAAAACTCATGTTGCTCTTATTCTTGACTATGATAAAAATAATACTAACTTATACTCTTTTATTAAAAAACAAGCTAAAATGCCTATTGAAAATCGAGATAAACAAACTATTTGTTTTATAATAGAACAAATACTTTTAGCTATAGAACAATTTTATAATGATAAAATTTTACACCAAGATGGACATAGTAAAAATATAATCCTTTCTAAAAGTAAACAAATCAAATACATTGATTTTGGAAAAGGTAAATTTAATCATGCAGTTACAAATAAAAATAATTTTAATGATATCCTTTATTTATTTAATAAAAAATCTACTTCTTCTTTAGAGACTTTAAAGCGTAATAGTTTTAGAAATGCTAATGATAAAAAACAAGAAAAACATTATCCTCTACATAAACTAATTGGACTATTATCTAATAATACTGACCTAATTAACACTGGCCTTCAATCTCTAGGTAATAAGCTAATTAAGAAACTACAACGCATTGACCAAAACTCAAGAAATCCTTCCCAAGAAAAAGCCAATGCATTTAAGAAAATTCGCTTACGATTACTTAGATTATGCTCAAACCTACAGTAAAAAAGTTATTTTATTTCTTTGTTTTTTTAAGATCTAAACGTAGAATAATATTATATGCTGTTGGCAAAGTACAATCTATATTATAATGCCTTTCTAGAAGTTGCTTAACATCATAGCCTGTTATTTTATCTTTAGCGTTGGTTCTTGTAAATTGCAAAATAATATCTTTAAACTCAGCTTCTTTTGTTAAAGGTAAATATAAATCCCTCCCTCTTCCTGGCTTATCCTTTAAACCTTCAAGCCCAAATTGATCTAAACGATTTAACCATCTATGTAACATTCTATTACTTTTATGAACTATCGCCGCAGCTTCTATAACCGTTTTGCCCATTGCAATATGCGATAAAGCTAAATAACGTACTTTTAAGGCCGCATTCTTTTCTTTTTTTGCTAAATTTTTAAAATCATAATTTTTAAAATTCACAGGTAAAGTAACTTTTTTCATTTTTCTCTTTCCAAATAAATTTTTTAACACAGTTTTAATTATAAATTATTATATTTAAGAATATTAAAAACTCTATAATTTTTAGAACAAATTATAGACTAATTAAGTAATTTTTTATTAATAAATTGTTATATTTTGTAAAGATAGAGTCTAAAACAAAAATATTCTAAAAACTCTACAGGAAATAAAGAAGATTGAAAAGAATTATAATGCAAAGATTTAATCATATTAAAAAATACATTACTAAAATATTGCCAAGTATTAAAAGAACTTTGTTTAATCTGAACAATTTTATACATAATTTTTACTTCCTTAAAAATAGCCTTCGTTTCAATTGTCTTAAATAAACTTTATTACTTATAAGCCTTAATTACTCACCTCCTTAAATTTTTACATGATTTTTATTTTAATAAAACTTGATTTTTGTAGTGAATAATTGTCACATATAAATCTAACTTAATGCAATAGTGAATTTTCACTATTGCATTGTATATTTTTTTTAAATATTTATCTGTACTTCCTTATAAATATTAGAATAAACTAAGCAATTACATTGCATAAATGCTATAATTTCGTTTTACCACTCATACATATAATTATGTAATAGATTATCTATTTATTTTCTAAATATATTTTTTCTTTTTAAATAATATGCTACTATTAACATAACTTTAATATTAAAATATTTTAATAACATAGGATAGAAAATGGAATTCATAATAATCAAAATTATTCTAGTGATATCTACTCTTCTTATTTTTTATAAGATGTTCTTAGTTTATAGAAAACATGACTATATTATTAGCCGCGCAAAAAAAATAAAACTTGCTTTTACTGGTTTTATTGCAAATTTTGCAGATACTCTAGGAATAGGTAGTTTTGCAATCATAGTTGGGTTTTCTAAATTATGGAACTTGACAGAAGATGATAAATTACCGAGTATGCTAAATATTGAAGCAATCACCCCTACCACTTTGCAGGCTTTATTCTTTTTATCAATTATTAACGTTGATCCAATTACTCTTATTACTTTAATTATAACCTGCACTATTGGCGGTGCTCTTAGTGCTAGGATTGTATCCAAATTAAATAAACAGCTTATCCGAGAACTAATGATTTTTGGCTTAACCTTAGTTTGTATAATACTATTTTTAAATCAAATACGAATTCTACCAATAGGCGGTAATGAAACTGCACTATCAGGTGTAAAATTAATTATGGGTGCCATAGGTATGTTTATAGTTGGCTGCCTTCCTGCTATTGGCGTTGGCAATTATGCTGCTGCACAAGTATTATTATTTTTATTAAATATGTCACCTTTAGTAGCTTTTCCTATAATGACTGTTTCAAGTGCTACAATGCAATGTGCTAGTACTTATACTTTTTTAGCTTCAGGTAAAAGGTTAGCTATAAAAGAGGGAGTTATATTGCAAATAGCTGCAATCCCAGGAGTTTTATTAGCAGCCCCTCTTATAACTAAAGTAAGCATTCACTCTTTACGATGGTTATTATTTATAGTAATATTATATAATATAGTAATGCTTACTAAATCATTTTTAGAAGATAGAACAAAATAATTATATTTCCTAAGTAATACTAAATAATTTCTTTTAATAACAATAAATTAAATTGCTGGTTTGCAGGATTTATTATTTTTCTATAATCTAAAAACATTTCAATATTAATAACCCCTGTTATTCTCAGAGCATTATCAAAAAATACTATAACTTCATCATTATCTTCTAAAGGTAATTGACTAATACTACAAATAGTATCTTTATTAATATAGTAGTCATAGTTTGAAAAAGTAGCTCTATACTCATTATCGCTCAATAAGGTTTGCCATTTATGAATACATGGTGCAAAAGCATCTTTTATATTTTCTTTAGAGGTTTTAACATCATTTAATAGAGCAGATAATAATTTGTTATTTTCCTCTGGCATTTGTGCATAATAGTTATAAGCATACTCAATAGCTAATAATAAATTTTTCTTAACTCCAACACCACCATTTCTATAACAAATTGCCAAATTATTCATTGCATCTTTACTTCCTTTGTCTATTGCATATTCATATAAACTAATAGCTTTAGGTAAATTTTTCTTGACCACTTTTCCTAACTGGTAATAACCTGCTAGTATATTTAATGAATCTGCATCTCCTAGTTTAGCAGCTTTTTTATATAGTTCAACAGCTTTTGCTAAATCTTTTTCTACCATAATACCTTTTTCATAACAATTAGCTAAATTAGTCATTGCAAATATATTATTTAGGTTCACTGCTCTTTTATACAATTCAATAGCTTTTAATGAATGTCTGTTAACGCCAATACCATTTTGATAACAAAAAGCTAACTTAGCCATTGCTGTGGCATTATCTAATTTTACAGCCTTTTTAAATAATTTAATAGCTTTTGGTAAATTCTTTTCTACACCAACCCCCTTTATATAGCATATTGCTAAATTATTCATTGCATCTGCATAACCTAATTTAGCAGCTTTTTCATATAAATTGATTGCTTTCTTAACATTTACCTCTGATTCACTATTTATAAAGTAAGATGCTAGATTATTCATAGCATCTGCATTTCCTAGTTCTATGGCTTTTTCATATAATTCAACAGCTTTTGCTAAATCTTTTCCGACTCCAATTGCGTTTTGATAACAAATTGCTAAACTATTCATTGCATCTGTATTTCCAAGTTCTATAGCTTTTTTATATAGTTCAATAGCTTTTGCTAAATCTTTTTCGACTCCAATTCCATTTTGATAACATCTAGCCAAATTATTTATTGCCTCACTGTTATTTAGCCGTACAGCCTTTTTATATAATTTAATAGCTTTGGATAAATTTTTAGAAACCCCGATACCTTTTTCATAATTCTGTGCTAACTCATTTATTTCAAATGGATTATCTTTATTAAAATAACTATTTTGTGTTTGATCAGATTCCTCTGGCTCTAAGTTTGGCCTTTTCTTAAGTAAATTATCAAATACACCATTTCTGATTGGATTCATATAATCACGCTCTTTCTCATAAAAATTTTAATATCAGCAGTAAAAAGTTTAATAAATAGTTTAAATATTTAAATCCATAATTGTAATCAAATATTATTAAAACTATCAGTAACAATTTTGTCATTTTACTTAGAAGATAATTTTAATTAAATGATTAAAGTAGAAATTAGGTAAGTTAAAATACGTTTTCCATAATTGTCAAAAGATTTAAATAAGTATCTAAACTATTTGTTTTATTTATTTCATTTGTTAAAGTATAACGCCATAATTTAGCATTAGGTAACCCATAATATAGACCAATCATATGCCGTGTAACATGATGAAGTAAAATCCCCTTGGAATCTGCATCTATTAAATAATCTAACATATTTTTTGCTATTTCATATCTAGTTAATATTGTGTGTTCATCGTCAAAGAAAATCTCATCAAATGTACTAAATAAATATGGATTATAATAAGCTTCCCGCCCTATCATAACTCCATCTACTTTCTCTAAATGAAGTTTGATCTCTTCTATATTTTTAATACCACCATTAATTATAATTGAGAGATTTGGAAAATCTTTTTTCAGTTGATAAACATATTGATATTTTAAAGGAGGAACTTCCCTATTTTGTTTAGGAGATAAACCATTTAATATTGCATTTCTTGCGTGAATAATAAACTCATTACAGCCAATTGACGCCATCTTAGCCACAAAATTATATAAAACTTGGTAATCTGAGTCATAATCTAAACCAATTCTTTGTTTAATTGTAACAGGTATTGTAACTGCATCCTGCATCGCAGAAATACAATCAGCTACTAGCTGTGGTTCTTGCATTAAACATGCACCAAACTTCCCTGCTTTAACTCGATCTGAAGGACAGCCAATGTTAAAATTAATAGCATCATAACCAAATTCTTGACATTTTTTACTAGCTAGCACTAATTTAGAAGGATTTGAACCACCTAATTGCACTATAAGAGGATGCTCTAAATTATTAAAGCCGAGTAATTTATCCAAATTACCATGAATAATTGCATCATCCACTATCATTTCTGTATATAGCCTAGTATGCTTACTAATTTGTCGCATAAAATAACGAAAATGCCTATCAGTCCAATCTACCATTGGCGCAACAGCAATTATTGGATTATTAAAAATCATTTATTAATCAACTATTTTGATTTTTTGCCCAGGTTTAATAGAAATAACTTCTCCAGATAATATTTCATCATTTTCAGACAAACCAGTGATTGCACTTAATTTATCTATAGCATCTTTTAACATTATTTCTACAGGTTTTTCTACAATACTACCATTTACTAAAAACCACACATATGATTTATTAGTATTAGTAGAATTATGTATTGCATTACTTGGGATATATAAAACATTTATTAAGCTATTTAATATAATCTGGCCTTTAACAAATTGTCCTGCATTTAATTTATAATTGCGATTATCAAATTCAATATAAATTAAATAAGATCTAGTCCCTATTTCCGCAACATGATTAATCCTTGTAATCTTACCTTGATATTTTTGATTATTTGTCTCAACTTCAAAAATAACAGGCTGGTTAACTTTAATACTATTTATTTGTTCACTTGGAATAGCTGCTTTTATTTGCATTACATCTAAATTTGCTAAAGAAAATAATTTACTATTTTTACTCACTACTTGACCACGATCTATATTTTTTTGATAAACATAACCAGAAAATGGAGCAGTTACAATAGTTTCCGATAACTGCTTTTGGTTTTGGTAAAAAATCGCTTGTTCTTGCTTCACTTTTAATAATGCATCTTCATAGTCTGTTCGCAATTTATCATAAGCCAATTTAGAAATAAAACCTTGATCCAATAATTCTTTATTTTTATCTAACGTATTCTTACTCAAAGCAAGTTTAACTTTAGCACTATTTAATAAAGCTTCCTGCCTATTAACAACTTGCTTTATCTCACTATTATCTAATACTGCTAATATTTGCCCCTTATTAACATACTGACCTTCACTAACTAAAACTTTTAAAACCAAAGCATCAAGTTGGGAAGAAATTACTACCTGATTTAACGGGGAAAGATCCCCTGTGAATGCTACAACATTATTAATATTTCCACGTTTTACAATAACGATATCCGACTTATTTAAAAGTGTATAATTATTTGTTTCACCTTTATTTTTTTTATGACTCTTATGAATTAATAATCCTCCTCCTATAAGAACTACTATTGTCAAAAATATTAAAAACTTTTTCATTTGCTATTATTGCTCCATATAAATTATTAATCTTTAGGTGTTAATTTTCTTTTTATAAATTGATCGAATCTATTTAAATATACATAGATTACTGGTATAATAATTAAGGTTAATAGTGTTGATGTAACCATTCCTCCTATTATGGCATATGCCATTGGCTTCCTAACTTCTGAACCTTCACCAAATGAAAGTGCTAGAGGCAACATACCAAAAACCATAGCTGCACTTGTCATCACGATTGGTCTTAGCCTAATTTTGCCAGCCTCAATTATTGCATTAGTAACAGTCATTCCCTCAATTACTTTTCTATTAATAAAATCTACTAATAATATACCATTTTTAGTTGCTAATCCCATAAGCATAATAATACCAATAATTGAAAACATATTCAAAGTGCTACCAGTTAAAATTAAAGCCAAAAAAACACCAACAAAAGATAAAGGTAGTGATATCATTATTATAATTGGCTGAATAAAACTTCTAAATTGCGCTGTTAATATCATATAAATAAATATAACCCCAATCATTAATGCAAATACAGCATACATAAAAGACTCCTGCATATCTTGGTTTTTTCCACTTTGTTCAACAAAATATCCCTTAGGAAAATTATAACTATTTAATATTTTCTGAATTTTAGTAAAAACTGTTTGATTATCACTGCCAATTATATCACCAAGAATTGTAATATTTCGTTTCAAATTTATATGATCTAGTTCGCTTGGGGAAAATCCAGCTTTAATAATTGATATACTAGATAAAGGGATCATTTGTGCAATATTATTCATGTCAGTATTTTTACTAGGAACTTTTAGCAAATCTAAAATATTAGAGTTTCGCGCTTCTTGGGGAATCTGTAGTACTACATCATAGTTTTGACCATTTTTAGGATCTTCCCAAGTACTTACTTTATTACTTGCAAATAAAGTTGATAATGTTGCCCCTACATCAGATAAATTAACCCCTAAATCACTTGCAATATCTCTATTTATATTAACCGTAAATGCTGGATTAGCTTGTTGAAAAGAATTCTCTAAATCCGTAACACCTTTAATTTTAGCAATTTTTGTTATCAACTCTTCAGCAATATTTTTCAGCTTATCCAAGTTATCGCCTCTTATTTCCACCTGTATAGGTTTATTACTACCACCGGCTCCTCCTATTGGTATCACACTTATTACTTCTATTCCGCCAATTGAATTTGCTAGTTCTCGAGATTGCTCAATAATTCGATCTAAACTTCTACTTCTTAATCTTTTCTCGCCTATATCAACTGTTAAACTTGCATTATTACTCGTATCCCCAAAACCATTAGCAACCCCTGCAGTAATATTTATAATTTCTGGAATATTATTAACCAATAATTTATCTAATTGATTAACCTTAGTTGCTGTATAATCAATATTCGAGCCAAGAGCAGTTTTAAACCTAACTTCATATTTACCTTTATCCTGCTTAGGAATAAACTCGCCACCAATAGATGGTACTAAAAAACAACTACCAATAAATATACAAAATGCAATACCTAAAGTAGTTTTTTTATAATCTAAAGACAAACGTATAAGTTTTTCATAAAAAATAACCAATTTATTAAAAGCATTTTCAAAATTATTTAATATTTTACCAATAAACGTTTTTGCAATAAAGCCACCATCTTTTGGTTCATGCCAAATACTTGAGAGCATTGGGTCTAATGTAAAACTTACTAATAATGAAATTAAAACTGCAACTGCAACAGTTATCCCAAACTGATAAAAGAATTTACCAATAATGCCTTGCATAAAACCAACCGGTAAAAATACCGCCACAACCGTCATAGTAGTTGCCAAAACAGCTAATCCTATCTCATTTGTACCATCTAGGGCTGCATTATAATGATTTTTACCCATATGTAAATGTCTAACAATATTTTCTCGAACCACTATTGAATCATCAATCAGTAACCCAACTGACAATGATAAAGCCAATAATGACATCATATTTAAAGTAAAACCACAAATATATATCGCAAAAATAGTTCCAATTAATGATATAGGTAATGTTAAGCCAGTTATAACTGTAGAACGCCAAGATTTTAAAAATAAAAAAACAATTAAAACCGTTAATAAAGCCCCTTCTATCATATTTTCTTTAACGTTGTTCAATGATCTTTTAATTGATTTTGATTGATCATATGTTACTAAAATTTTTATGCTCGCTGGTTTAATTAAATTCAATTCCTTTATCATAGCAAATACACCATTAGATACATCTACTAAATTAGTTTTATCTGCTTGACGTATATCTAAACCAATAGATCTTTTATCATTGAGTAAACTTAAACTTTTATATTCATCTTGACCATCTTCAACAATTGCTACATCTGAAATTCGAATGGGAACATTTTTTCGCACAATAATAACTAAATTAGCAAAATCTGCCGGTGATTGTAGTTTACCGCTTAACCTAACATTAATATTTTGCTTTTCTGCTTTTACAAAACCTGCCGGATAATCATTATTGGCATTTTTAATTGCATTAACAACTTCAATCACAGATAATCCCAAAGCTTGTAATTTATATGGGTTTATATTTATTCTGACTTGCCTATCAACCCCACCCACTATTGCTACATCGCCCACCCCAGGTACTGTTTGTAATCTCTTTTTTGCCACTTGATTAACCCAAGTAGTAATATCCCGTAAAGACATATCATTAGATGAAACTGCTATTTTAACAATTGGCTTATCTTGATTACTTACCCTAGAAACAACTGGCGTATCAATACCTTTACGCAAAGTGGCACCGACCACAGCAACTTTATCCCGTACATCTTGTGCAGCTATATCTGGATTAATATTTAAATTAAACTCAGCTACTACCGTAGATAATCCATCCATGGAGTAAGAACGAATCTCTTTAATTCCATTTAATGTGTTTAATGCCTCTTCAATTGGCCTACTTATATCTGTTTCAATTACTTCAGGAGACGCACCACTATAAGTTGTAGTAATAACTACATAAGGAAATTTAATATCTGGAAACTCTTCTACAGAAATTCTATTAGCTGTAATTAATCCCACTATTAATAACGCTAGCATCAACACTGTTGCAAAATATGGATTTTTTATCGATACCCTAGTTAACCACACACTTTTACCCCTTTATTTCTTAATTAATTCTCATAACTACATACTGATCTAATTTTTCTAAACTATTATGACTGTTGGGCTTTATAACTATAAATATATAATCCCTAATATTAGTTCCATAAAAATAGCCTATTACTTTTACTTTTTTAAATTGTTTTTCTAACTCATTTTGATTTATTTTTTTACTAACTAAATAAAACGGCTTTTGATAATCTTTGATTTTTATTAAATTATCTTCAACCTTATATCCATTTTGACTATATAAATCTAAACTCAAAAGCCTCATATAATCTATTTTATAAGAAATTATGGGTAATTTTTGTTCCTTATTTAAATATAAAGAAATCTGATAACCAGCATCATATTTGACATAACCAATCCCATTAATTAGCGTTGCTAAAATAAATAAAATACAAATAGTAACACTAGGAAAGGCAATAACTTTAATCTGCCAAGATAATTTCCGATAAAATAATATCATAAGCGCAAATAAGACAAGAGCCGAAATAATAACCAAATTGACTCTATTTAAAATAAAGTAACTCATAATAACAATAAAAATTATTACAATCGTAGTAATTATTACCTCAATATTAAATATTATATGCACCTTATTAAAATATTTTTTCTCTTCAAAAATATCTATTAACCATTTAGCACATATAATACTTGCAAAAGGAAAAATTATATTTGTATAATGATCAACTTGAAATGAAGTTAAACTAAATAAAAGAAAAGTAATAAAAAAAGAAGAAAGAAAATATATTTGTGATGGTACTATTTTTTGATCTTTATATTTCCTTACTATTGACCAAACCGCCATAAAAAAAATAGGAAACCACGGTAAGAATGCCCATAGAAAAATATGAATATAACTGAAATATTGAAATACCGAAAAATAAGTACTTTTTATTGGTCCAGTATTAAAAAATCTACCAAACTGACTATCCCAAAAAAACCATTTTATTCCAGAAACATTATTATGTTCAAAAACTATTTTTTCCGGATGTAAATCAAATTGATAATATAAGGAAGCTAACTCAGGTAAAATAAAAATAAAAGATAATATTAAAGCACTAACCCATTTTATACTTATAAAATTATTCCATTCTTTTCTATAAATCCATAACGAAGCTATACCACTTATAATAGTTATTAAGACAAAGATACCTTTAGTCATCATTGCTAATGCAGTAAAAAATGCTCCCAAAATTAAATATTTTATTTTGCTAATATTATCATAATTTAACCAATAATAACAAGCTGGAATTATTTCACCTAATAAATAAGCTTCCGCTTTAACATCAATACTAGATATCATTAAATGAAATGCTGTTAAATAAAATAACACTGACAAATATGCAGTCTCTTCACTATACCAATACTTTGCTAACTTATAAGTATAAAAAGCTCCTAATAAATGAAAAAACATTCCTGGTAAAATATATGAAAATGAATGAATACCAAATATTTTAAAAGATATTGCAGTAATCCAAAAAGGAAAATGCGGTTTATCTAACCAGTCCTGCTTATTTAAAATTAAATCAGTCCAATTATCACTTAAAGCTATATTCTTTGCAATAGTTCCATAATAAGGTGAAAATGAGCTAGTTAGTAAAGGGAAAAACATCCCAAAAATATTAGTAAAAATAGCTATTGTAATTAATATTTTTATAACTACAATCAAATCTATTTTTAGGTTTAATTTTTTTAATACAGAGAAATTTCTTAATTGCATATTTTTAATTCATACTTAAATTTATCAATTATTATATCATATACTCATAATAAATGATTCTACGAAATGAATTGGTATATAATATTGAGATGA
>CAYZUJ010000005.1:0-2317 GCA_964481375.1 uncultured Neisseria sp.
ATATTACTTGATGGACTTTTTATTTATATTACTTCCTTATCCCGAATTCGCATATCATGATTTTCTTCTATTTGAATTAAATCATCATCAGTCAATTTTCCCCATTTTTATTTTAAAAAACCCTTTACTTCTTCCCATTTACCATGAAAAATTTCTTTATTCATAATTTAAGATTTCCTCCATAAAAAATTTAAACGAAACTTATATTGTAATGGCCTCCTTTCTAAAAATACACCATATTAGTTGTTAAATATTACAGGTATATCAAACGCTAAAGCCTTAGGTAGTATTTTAACGTTATTTTTAGCTGCTAATTCACGAACTGTAGTATTAGCATAATGACTAGTTACTAAAATACAATTTTTAATATTAGACTGTTTTATTACATCTAATCCATTTATATTTTGCTTTAATAATTCATAATCCGTCAGAAGTAAAACTTTTTTCTTTTCTATTTCAGTTAAGTTATTAATATAACTAATAGCTTCTTCACCTACTTCAAAATGCTTAATTGCGATTGTAGATACATTTGTTTTAAATCTGCTATCCCAAGCACCATGAATTGATGGATCATCATCTACAATTATAATTAAATTATTATCTATAATTATTTTTTCTGCTATCCAATCTGGAGTTGTTGCTTTAGGGAAAGTAAGAATAATTTTAGTACCTTCACCTATTTTAGATTCTATATCTAACTCGCCCCCACTACTTTCCAATACCTGTCTAACTTGTGTCAAACCAATACCATGTCCATCTTTTTTACCAGCACTAATAGCTTCATTATTCATTATCTTATTCTTGATTACTTCTAGCATTCCTTTACCATTATCTTCTATTATAATTTCTACTCTATCATCTTCAACATTAAGCTTGACTTCTACTATTCCTTCATTATCTTCTAACGAATCAACCGCATTATTAATAATATTTGATATCATTCGTCCAAATGCACGGGACTGTATATTAACAAAAGTAAAATTACCACGCTGGCTAAAATTATGTCTAAATTCTACGGACCTTTTTATATATTCATATTTCTTTTCCGCTAAAATCTCTACTAATTCTATTGAAACTAATAAAGATGAAATTTCTTCAGATAAAATTTCGCCTTCTACTTCAACCTTAGGTTTAAAATAATTCATCATATTACTAGCAATATCAATAATTCTTGTAATCGCTGTATTAAATGTATTTCGTTCATCTTCAGGAAAAAGATAGGCAAATTTACTAGTAAGAATTTGTAAACTAGTCAAAGGCGACCTTATATCATGATTTACTTGACCCACAATTTCCCTAAATTTTTCTTGTTCTTTAGCCACAATTCTGTTAGCTTGGTTTTTTAATTCTTCAGCTTCTTTTTCTGCTGTAATATCAATAGATGAACCTACAATTCCAATAACTTCACCATCATTATTATATAAAGGAGATTTAATTGAAGAAAAATATTTTATTTGTCCTGTAGTAATATCTTCAATCTTTTCTTCTTGAGAAAGAGTTTCTCTAGACTGCATAACTTGTTTGTTATGTTGTAAAATATGCTCAGCAATTGGTTTAGAGTAAAAATCATATGGAGTTTTACCAATAATATCCATATTAGCACCTATTGCTTTAATGCAGCGTTCATTAATACCTAAAACTATACCATTTATATCGTGCCAATAAACAGGAGTAGGTAAAATTGGAGCTACTATTTCAAGAGCTTTAAATACACTTATAGAATTCTGGTTCAATTTATCATTTCTTGTTTCTAAAATATCATTCATCTTATTTACTTCTTATATTAAATTTGTTATTTCTGCAGTTTATCTAAATTAGACATATGTTTAAAATGATTTTTTTGAATTACAGTTAAATAATCAGGAATTTTATCCTGAGGAATCATTTCTGCTGTTGTTAAATAAAGATTATTATATCCAACTTTATGTAATTCTTTAGCTATTGTAAGCCCATCATTAATGAAAGTAATATCATTGTAATAAAACATATCTAAAACAATTTTTGTGTTTAATGGGTAATGATAAAAATTATCTAAAAATAAATTAGGATCATAATAAGTATCTATAGATAAATGCTTATAATATTTCTCTATAAAACCATCTATAAACTCTTGCGCATCATCTACCCACACCATATCAACATTTTTATTTTCAATAAATTTATTATCTTTAGAATAAATTGGCACAGCAAAATTTAAAGATTTAGGTAAAATTTTAATAGAAGCTTTTGCTGCTTTCTCTCTAATTCCTAAATTATCATAATAACTAGTAACTAATATTGCCCGCTTTATTTGTGTTTTATTAATTAATTCTAAACC
>CAYZUJ010000005.1:2327-13318 GCA_964481375.1 uncultured Neisseria sp.
TGAGAATTTAATTGTAGTAGCTATAAATTGATTAAATCTTTTATATTTTCTAAATGCTTTTTAAATTCACTTTTAGTATAAGTAATTTCTTTTTCATAAAATAATCCCGATAAAGATACTTTATTATTATCTTGATAATTTATAAACTCAACTGCTTCAGTGGCTTTTAAAAAATGTTTCACCGTTATTATTGGTGCTTCTTTTAAAACAGCTGAAAATCTTACATCCCATGCTCCATGGATAGAAGTTTCATCATCTACTATTACTACGATATCATCTTCAAATATGTTTATTTCCTCAGCTATCCAATTAGGCACAGGAATCTTAGGAAACATCAAAATTACTTTAGTTCCTTCTCCCACAGTAGATTTTATTAAAAGTTTCCCATAATTATTTTCCAATGTATCATGAATTTGCGATAAACCTAAGCCATGACCATTTTTTTTGTCCGTAACTATAAAATTATTAGTTATTTTATCAATTAATTCTTCAGACATTCCACAACCATTATCTTCTATAGAAACAATTGCCCATTCTAATGTCATATTTAATCTTAAGATCACTTTACCATTATTTCTATTTTCCAATGCATCTATAGAATTATTAATTACATTAGATATCATTCTCTTAAAACTACTTGGTTCAATATTAATGAAACTAAAATTAGCATTTTTATGAAAATCAGAAATAAATTCAATTGCTAAATTTTTATACTCATAACGTTTTTCACCTAAAACTTTTAATAATTCAGCGGATAAAAGCAAGGGTTGTCTTTGCTCCTTTTGAATATCATAGTTATTTTTATATTTGTTAAGCATATGTGTAGTAATATCAGTTATATTCATCGCCGCATTACGTAGGGTTATCCTATCATTTTCTGGTATATTAATTGCTGATTCAACAATGGTTCGCAAACTAGCTAATGGTGATTGAATATCATGAACCATTTGCCCTACAATCTTTTTAAATTTTTCTTGTTCTTCAACTATAGGTTTATGGCGCTCATTTTCAATCTTATGTGCTTCATTTTCAAGTGCTAACCTTTGTGCTTCCTTCTCAGAGGTAATATCTATTGAAGTACCTATAATTCCAATAACATCATTTTCATCATTATATAAAGGAGATTTTATAGCCTTATAATATTTTACTCTTCCTGTAATAACATCTTCAACATATTCCTCTTGAGAAAGCGTTTCGCCAGATAGCATAACTTGCATATTATGAGTTAATATGTGTTCAGCAATATCTTTAGGATAAAAATCATAGGGCGTTTTACCAATAATTTCATCAATTGGTATTCCCATACCAACTAAACAAGCTTGATTTACTCCTAAAACTACCCCTTGCGTATCATGCCAATATAACGGCGCTGGAACAAACGAAGCAATTTTCTCAAGAATAGAAAATATATTATTGTATTTAGTATATTTAATATTATTTATCGTCTTTTTTAACTTAATTATTATATTATCAATTTCATCATTTTTATGACTAGCAAAATAAAAATTTACAGGTAAATCATCCAATTCATCATATTTAAAAGCGTTTTCCATCTTTAAAGGCATTTTTACCATTTTAAGTAAAGATTTTACATAAGGATTATTAGCACAACCAAAAAAAGAAAAATTATTTTTTTTACAATATTCAAAAGCAAATAAATATAGGCGATTTAAAATCTTCTGCCCCCTATAATCTTGACTAACCGCAATGCGTGTAACTTCTAAACACTCGCGATCTAATAAATAATGTTTAATTACTTTACTGCCCTCATAACTTTCAATTTCAAATTCATTATTTTCACCTAAACTACTACACAATCTTCCGCAAGCAATAAGCCTATCTTCATCAAAAGCTCCAAACCATGTTGCATAATCTGTAAATCTATCTTTTAATAATTTCCTCTCATTCTTAACTTCAATTCTAAGTTGTGAAGGATTATCTATTTTAAATTTCCATAAACACTCTTCTATATAAACTTCATGCAGTAAAGCACAAGCATCTTCAATTAATTCAGGGCTATTTAATATTTTAACTGTTATCAATCTAATCATCCTTTTATATGGGTTTTAAAATGGATTTCTAGGCTTAAAATCTCACGGGGAAAATCTATTATTATAAATTAATTTTTCCGTAAAAAACATGGAATTATATATAATAGTCCAATATATTACAATAGCAAAATTAGACTATTATGAAATTTTAAAAAATTCAATAAGCACTATTTTTTATTAATTAATAATATGTTATACTTTAATTAACTATAAAAATAATAATAAAAAATACTTATAAAAATTTTTGACTTTTCCTAAAAATAGCCCATAATTAATTTAATTATTGTAATTTAATAAATAAAAATATTAGAGAGGGATTTTAGATTAATAATATAGTCATGCTAAATATTTAGCATGACTATATAAATTATATTGTTCTTTGTACTTCAGTTATCTCATATGCCTCAACAGTGTCACCTTCTTTAAGATCATTATAATCACTTATCGATAAGCCACACTCATAACCTGATTTAACTTCCTTTACATCATCTTTAAAACGCTTTAACGAACTAAGCTCGCCATCATAAATAACCATACTATCACGAATTACACGTATTTTTGAATTACGCTTAATTATACCATCAACAACCATACAACCGGCAATTACTAATTTACCTACTGTAAATATCTTCCTCACAGAAACATTACCCGTAATGCTTTCTTTTTTCTCTGGGGATAACATACCATTCATAGCTAATTTAACATCATCAATAATTTCATATATGATATTATAATAACGAAGTTCAATATTATTACTTTCAGCTAATTTTTTTGCGCTATTATCTGCTCGAGTATTAAAACCTATTACTAAAGCTCCTGAAGCACTCGCTAAATTAATATCCGATTCATTTATTCCTCCTACAGCTGCATGAATTACTTGCACTTTGATTTCATCTGTAGATAACCTTTGTAATGAATTAGCAATTGCTTCAAAAGAACCTTGCACATCAGATTTTATAATAATTGGTATAGATTTGATTTCACCTTCTTTAATGCCAGAAAATAAATTTTCTAATTTAGCTGCATGCTGCTTCGCTAATTTTTCCTGACGCAATTTTTCTTGCCTAAAAGAAGCAATCTCCCTTGCTTTTCTTTCATCGCTAACAGCAATCATATCGTCCCCTGCTGAAGGAACGTCGGATAAACCTAAAATTTCAACCGGAATAGCTGGCCCAGCTGTTTTCACTTGATTGCCTTTTTCATCAATCATGGCTCTTATTTTACCATATGTAATACCTGCTAACACCATATCTCCCTTATGCAATGTTCCGCTTTGCACTAACACTGTTACTACTGAACCTCTACCTTTATCTAAACGAGACTCAATAACTACAGCTTTAGCTGGAGTATTAATAGGTGCTTTCAGTTCAAGAACCTCTGCCTGCAGTAAAATAGCATCTAACAAATTATCCACTCCGTCTCCAGTTAATGCTGAAATTGGCACACACATTATATCTCCGCCCCATTCCTCACTTACTACTTCATGCTGAGTAAGCTCTTGTTTTACTCTATCTGGATTAGCTCCGGCCTTATCCATTTTATTAATTGCAACTACAATTGGAACATTGGCAGCTTTTGCATGATGGATAGCTTCTATAGTTTGTGGCATAACTCCATCATCTGCAGCAACAACTAGTACTACTATATCTGTTAACTTAGCTCCTCGAGCTCTTAATGCTGTAAATGCTTCATGTCCTGGGGTATCTAGAAAAGTAACAATACCATGCCCTGTATTTACATGATAAGCACCAATATGTTGTGTTATACCACCTGCTTCACCTTTTACTACTTTTGATTTACGTATATAATCTAGCAAAGAAGTTTTACCATGATCTACGTGCCCCATTACTGTAACAATTGGCGGACGTGCAACTAATTCCTCATTATGCCTTGTAACTTCTTCTAAGAAAATTTCTGGATCTAGAGATAGACTTGCAATAGCTTTATGCCCCATTTCCTCAACTACCAAAATTGCAGTATCTTGATCTAATGAATGATTAATAGAAGCCATTACACCTATTTTCATTAAATGCTTAATTACCTCTGACGATTTTACTGACATCTTATGTGCTAAATCACTAACAGTAATTGCTTCAGGAATATTTAATTCAAGTTGTTGTTGCTTAAGTGGTTTTTGAAACTCTTGAACTTTAGGAATTTTCATTTGTTTTGATATAGGATGCTTTCTAGCGAGTGGTTTATCATCTTCATCTACTAAAATTGTATCCACATCTTCAATTACTTCATCAATATCATCTAAGCTAGAATCAGTTTTACCAATAATTTTCATCTTATTAGGTTTTTTTAATATTTTGCCTACTCCGCCTTTACCACCTTTTTTGTCATGTAATTCTTCTTCTAATATAGGTTTTATTTTTGCCTTTGGTTTTTCAGAGGCAGGTGAAAAATTAGTTTCTATTATAGGTTCAATATTAGGCTGTAAAATTGGTGTAGTTTCAACTTCCTTAATTACATTTTCATTTTTTGTAGTTTCTAAGGACTCTAGAGATAAACTTTCTTCCGAATGTTTATTTTCTTCTACTTCAATTTTATCTCTAACTAGTACTTTTTTTCGCTTAATTTCAACTTTTATTTTACCATTATCTATAGATTTAACCACTGGTTTTAATTCATCAGCTTTACTTTCTACTTGAACCGATTTTTTCTTTGTTAAAGATAACTTTTTAGGAACAACCTTTTCATCCCCATTTAAAAATTTAATTAGATTTTTTTTATCTTCATCAGATATCGCATCATGTGCAGTTTTTTCAATTCCTGCTTTAATTAATTTTTCCAATAACTCAGATTGACTTACATTTAATTCCATTGCAAAATCTTTAATTGTAGTTGACATATAAATCACCTTATTCATTAAAATATCCAGATTCTTCACGTGCTTTTATAATTAACTTATTTGCTGTTTCTAAATCAATGTCAATTATTTCCATTAATTCATCACCAGACAAATCAGCAAAATCATTTAAGCTCACAATACCAGATTCAACTAATTTAAGTAAAACATCTCGAGAAAACTTAACAATTGTATTTAACCCTCTTGCTAAATTATCCATATCATCTTTATATAAAATTGTTTTAGATAATAATTTATTTTTAGCTCTTTCCTGAAGCTCTTTAACTAATTCCTCATCAAACTCCTCAATATTAATTAACTCTTTAGAATCAACATATGCCACTTCTTCTAAAGAGGTAAATCCATTATCTATTAAAACTTCTGATATATCATCATCTACATCAAGGTTGGTATTAAACATTGTAACAAGATCTGACTTAGTATCATGCCTCTTATTTATAGACTCTGTTTTACTATATAGATTAATCACGCACCCTACTAATTTGCTTGCTAGTCTAACATTTATTCCATCAGGACCAATAGCTGAACCTAGTTTATCATCTTCAACAATAACCTCTATAATATGCTTTTCTTCATCAACAACAATACTATCAATTTCTGCAGGAGCTAGAGCATTAATTGCATATTGAGCTAATACAGGATCAAATTCAATAATATCGATTTTCTCTCCGGCAATTTCTGCAGTCACACCATCAACTCGTTGATTTCTAAAACCAATACATGCTCCTTTGGCATCAATCCGCGTATCATTAGTAGTAACAGCTACTTTAGCCCTAAAACCTGGCTCACGGGCAATACCTTTTATTTCAACTCTGTGAGTAGCAATTTCAGGAACATTGTTTTCTAGTAATTTGGCTAAAAACTCGTTACTCGTCCTACTTATTAATACTCTACCATTTTTAACTGTAAGATTATTTTTATCTAAATATCCTTTAACTACATCCCCTGGTTGTAAAACTTCACGAGGAATTAAATCATTTTTCATTATAATAGCTTCTATTTTTCCGCAATCTACTATAGCATTTCCCCGCTCAAATTTACGTACTTTACCTATTACTATACCCCTATTACGAGATAAATATTCATTAAGAACCTGCTCACGCTCTGCATCTTTAATTCGACTAGCAATAATATTACGCGCTGTTTGTGCAGAAACACGCCCTAAATCAATATTATCAATTTCTTCCTCTATAGTATCGCCAATCTCAGCCTCTCCATGCTTAGATATAGCATCTGACATTGATAACTCTTTATCATCATCATAGAAATCAATATCACTAACCACCACCCATTTACGAATAGTTTTATATTTTCCTGTATTTCTATCTATAATTACATCAATTTCTGGTTCATCATTAACAAAACTTTTTTTTGTTGCAATAGCAAGTGCTTTTTCTAAACATTGAAATACTACATCTTTATCTAGATTTTTTTCTTTAGCTAACACATCAACTAATAATAAAACTTCCTTACTCATCATAAATCCTTTTAAATAACATTTTTATTTTTTAGTTTTTAATTTACTTATTTTATTAGATTTAATTTCAAATACTAACCGTGCACGGTTTATATTCGTAAATTCAACCTCTATTACTTCTTTATTTTCCAACTCGAGTTTAATTAATTCATTTTCAACGTTTTTAATTATTCCCTGGAATACTTTTTGCTCATTAATTAACTCTTTAGTTTTTATCTTAACCATTTTTCCTATAAATCTATCATAATCTTTAAGATGTGTTAATGGTCTTTCAATCCCTGGAGAAGAAACCTCTAGCCGATTATAATCAATCTCTTCTACCAAAAATAATTTACTTAAATGGTTAGACACTCTCTCACAATCATCAATAGTTACCCCAACAGCATTATCAATAAAAACTCTAATTAGCTTAGTATGAGTAATTTCAACCTCAACTAATTCAAAACCAAGCCCAGTAACTGTCTTTTCTAAAATTTCACGTATTTTCATATTTTATAAAAAACCATAAATTTATTTATTAAACAAAAAAGTGAGTCTATAAAGACCCACTTACTTAACTTCAATTAAATGCTTTTTAATTAATATTGAAGCACATTTACATTATAAGTATTTATTATAACGCATTTTTAATACTTCTTGCAACCTTTTATTTTAAACTAAACATATAATACTAATAAAATAATAGCAACATAAATTAAGTACTTAATAAGATAATATCTTTTATAATGCTTTTTCTTATATTGCTGCCCTATTTGCTGTATAGCATAAATATATTTAAAAATTTTATTAATAAACCCAGTTCTATCATTGATGTTATTAGGTGAACTAGCAGACTTCATAATTGTATTACTGAAAAATTCATTCAACCATTTACCAACTGAAGTATGCATTGGTCTTGCCACATCACAGAATAAAATAAGTCTTTCTTTATCAGTGTTATTATATGCTTCATGTACAAATGTTTCATCAAATAAAACATCTTCACCATCGCGCCATGAATACTTTTGCCCATCCACAAAAATAGCACAATCATCTGAATTTGGAGTACTAAGACCTAAATGATAACGCAAAGATCCTGCATATGGATCCCTATGCAAACCTAATTTACCCCCAGGCGGTAATAGAGCAAACATCCCTGCTTTAACTTCAGGTATTTGTTTTAATAGCTCTGAAGTTATAGGACATTCTTCAATAGCTGATGGATGTGCAGTATCATACCATTTTAAATAAAATCTTTTCCAACCTTTTTTAAAAAAAGTATGAAAACCAGCATCATCATTATTATTATTTCCCGTGATTAACCCTTTATCCATTAACTTCAATCCTTCACTTCTAATAACTTGCCAATTTTTTCTCAAAATTGAAAGATTTGGAATATCTTGCACTAATAAATATGGTTTATTAGGAACAGCTGAAAATAAATACATTAAACAATTTATTGGTGACATTATAGCTGTATGATCTACAATCTGCCTTGAAAATTTTAGGCTTTTTTTCCCTCTAAAATGAGTATAAATAGTACAACCTAAAAAAATATAAATGACAACATACTTTAATGATATTATATTTTTAAATAATTCTACAAACATTTAAATCCCTTAAGATAAAAACCAATTCTTACTAAGTTCTATGAATAATAACTTCTTGCATTTTTTCCGTCAACATTTTACTAAAAAATAATAAAAATAAACTAAAAGCAATTATTATTGATCCAAACTTTAAAAAAAGCATAGAATAAGAATCAAAAACTTTAATAGTGCTATTATTGGCTATATCAAATAGAACATACACAAAGGCAAATAGTTTATCTTTAATTAATATACCTATTGCAATCGCTAAAAACCATACTACTTGAGCAAAACTGCCAAACCTTTTGGGGAATAATTGCGAAACCATTGAAGGCCCTATTGCTAAAACTAATAAGGTTGAAAAAGATAGTAAAATATCTATTAAAAATATCCATACTACAGAAATTTGATAATTTGTATCTATAAAATACTTTGTTGCTAAAGCTAATATTAAAAGACTTATTCCTAAAATAGCAATTGCTAAATTAAACTTTAAAGGAATACTTACTTGAATGTTTTGCTTTTGTAAAAAAATGTATAACCTAGCAAAAACTGGGGCAAAAATAATAATTAAAAAAGGGGGAAAATAATTAATAATATTACTAGATACATCATAACCAAATAAATTAAACTTAACATAGTGTAGAGAAAATGTAGAGATCACTGAAATAATTTGCAAAAAAATTATCCAAAATACACTAGCTATTAAAATTAAATTTAACGCTAAATATATACCTTTAGATTCATTCTTATCTAATTTTATGGCTAATAAAAGACAAATTATAATTGTTAAACCACTAAAAAGATAGAACATATATTGACAAAGATTTAACTTTTCTAACAATAATCCTAATATATAAGCAATAATAACACCTATAACTATTACAATAAGATTTACTCTTCGTAAAAATCGATTATTTTTTCCTGCTTGATTATCAGAATGAATAAATTCTTTTTTAAAAACCAAATATATGAATATAGCCAATAAAATAAATAAAGGAAAAAAAATTATACTAGAAAATTTAATTTTAATTAAAATTGGTACTAATATTATACCAACAAAACACCCAATACTCATAAACATATAGAAATATGTATATGCTGCATCTAAACGAGGATCTTTTGCTTCAAAACACCTGCTAATATAATTAACCGCATTAGTTTTAAATAATATATTACCTATTAAAATCAAACCTACACAAAAATTAAAAGATAAAAAATTATTAAAAATAAATAAAAAACTATATCCAAATAATAGAAACGATAAACCAAAAATATAAGATCTTCTCAACCCTAATATTTTATCGCCAATAACTCCTCCAATAATTATTAAAGCATATAATATTATATTTAAAGAAGCTAAAGATATTTTATTAGATAAAGAAATATTAAAATTTTTTGCATAAACAAATACTATTGTTTGAAAACCATAAAAAGCGAATCTTTCAAACAGCTCAATAAATAATATTAAATAAAATAGTTTTGGCATATGCCAAAAACCAGCTTTTATAATTTTTGAATCTATTTCTATTTCAGTATTCATTTAAAGATCCCATATTAAATATGTTCACTATAATAGCCAAAATAACTTTATTTGAAAATAGGTTTGCATTTTTCTAAAACTACATCTTTAGTAATAATAACTTTTTTTATTTTTTCTAAAGTTGGTAATTCAAACATAGGCTCTAAAAGAATATTTTCTATAATTGAACGTAATCCTCTAGCTCCTGTATTGCGCAACAATGCTTTTTTAGCAATTTCTCCAATAGCTTCTTCCTCAAAAACTAAATCTACATTCTGCATAGAAAATAATTTTTTATATTGCTTAATTAAAGCATTTTTGGGTTCTGTTAAAATAGCAATTAAACTACTCTCATCTAACTCTTCTAAAATAGCATGGACAGGTAATCTCCCCACAAATTCTGGTATTAAACCAAACCGAACTAAATCGTTTGGCTGAGAATCCTTAAGATATTGATTTTTACGTTTAGTATCACTTTTCGATACTACTTCAGCACCAAAACCAATACCAGATTTTTGGCTCCTTAACCGGATTATCTTCTCCAGTCCATCAAATGCCCCACCACAAATAAATAAAATATTTCGTGTGTCTAATTGAATCATTTCTTTACCTGGATGTTTTCTCCCTCCTTGTGGAGGAACATTGGAAATTGTACCTTCTATTAACTTGAGTAATGCTTGTTGTACTCCCTCTCCTGATACATCACGCGTAATTGAAACATTTTCAGATTTTCGTGCAATTTTATCTATTTCATCAATGTAAATTATTCCTCTTTGTGCTTTTTCAACATCAAAATTACAGTTTTGCAATAATCTTAATAATACGTTTTCTACATCATCCCCTACATAGCCAGCCTCTGTTAAAGTAGTAGCATCAGCTATTGCAAAAGGCACATCTAAAAATTTTGCTAAAATCTGTGCAAGAAGTGTTTTTCCCGAACCAGTGGGACCTATTAATAATATATTGCTCTTACTTAGTTCTACTTCATCATTACTTGAATCATAAATCCTTTTGTAATGATTAAATACCGATACTGCTAAAACTTTTTTTGCTTGTTCCTGACCAATTACATACTTATCCAATTCTGCTTTAATTTCTTTTGGTTTTGGAATTGGTTTTTCAGCCGCTGAAAACATATCAATATCTACTTTATCTGGAGCTGACTTTAAAATATCTGAGCAAACCTTAATACATTCATCACAAATGTGCCCATCTTCCCCACCAATTAAATGCTCAACTTGTTTTTCATTTTTACCACAAAAGGAACAATTTTTATCTATCATTCTTAAAACCTTTACTTATCTTCAACCATTTTCACTAAATCACTTTGAGAAGAAATCATAGCATCGATTAATCCATATTTTACTGCTTCTTCTGATGACATAAAATTATCTCTATCGGTATCACGCTCAATTTCCGCAATTTTTTTCCCTGTGTGTTTAGCCAATAACTTATTTAAATGCTGCTTTAAAAATAAAATATTTTTAGCATGAATTTCTAT
>CAYZUJ010000005.1:13333-36627 GCA_964481375.1 uncultured Neisseria sp.
GATGTATCATAATTCGGGAACTAGGTAGAGCATAACGTTTGCTACCTGCTGCTAACAAAAAAGCTCCCATACTACAAGCCTGCCCAATACATAAAGTGTTCACATTGCATTTTATAAAGTTCATTGTATCATAAATAGACATTCCCGCTGTTACCGACCCTCCAGGTGAATTAATATAAAACCAAATATCTTTATCCGGATTTTCTGCCTCTAAAAATAGCATCTGTGCCACAACTAAATTAGCCGTTTGATCATTCACTTCACCAACTAAAAAAATTACTCTTTCTCTAAGTAGTCGAGAATAAATATCAAAAGATCTTTCTCCTTTAGAACTTTGCTCAACAACTACTGGTACTAAAGTATTCATGTGAATCATTTTTGCTCCTTCTTTTGAAATAATTTTTTAAAAATTGATTTATCTTCATACTTAAAATTATTAATCACATCTACTTCTTCTTTAAACACCTCAGATTTTGCTAACTGCATAGCAAATTGTTCCTTATAATATGGATAAGCATGAGCTAAAAGGTTAGCATAAAAAATAGCTCCTGAATTATCTCCTATCAATTTGTATATTATAACCTGTTTAAAAATACCCCCAGGATAAGGTAATTCATTACTTAACATGTCAATATATTTCTTTTGTTCTTCTATTGTTAATGCTGAGTTTGTCATTGCAAATGTCGGCATATTATAAGTATCTAATACCGATAACGCAGGTAGTACCCATAATTGATTATTATTAATTATTTTTTCTAGCTGTACTACATTATTTTTAAACATAACTTCCTCTTGAGGCCTATCTGTTAGTTCTATCACTTTACTGTAAATAGAAAAATTAACAAAACAAAACCATATAAACCCGGCAAATAAAACAGTAAATACTCCCTTAATTACCCGAGTGTTTGTAATGGTATAAACAGCTTTATTTATTGATAAAAAGAAAATAAAATAAGCTAAAAAATATGCATACCATAAAGGATATTGAAACAAACTTTGAGTAAAAATAGTTAAAATCATAAATAATAAGAATAATGTCGCATAATTATTAAATTTTTTAAACATATAGTATAGAGAAAAAGCAAAACCATATACCATTGAAATAATAAAACCAACTATTCCTGTTTCTGCCAAAATATTTAAAGGAGTATTATGGCTATGAGTATATAGGGCTGAATTAGCAGGAATATACATAAACCTATCAGATAACATAAGATAAATAGCTTCTTTGGAATACTGATACCAACCAACCCCAAATAATGGATTATGAATAAACATTATTATACATTTATACCATTCATAAAATCTTCTATAGGTTGATTGTCCTATATTTTCAGAACTAAAGCGAAAAATCCCAGAAGTTATATCCCTTCCATTAATTAATAAAATGATTTTTGGGAGAAAAATTTCTAAAACTAATAATCCTAAAAATAAAAATAAAACTATTAACAATACTTTTTTATTTTTAGATTTATCATTAGTTTTTCTATTTATAAACATAAAAATAAATAATGATAAAAATGCTGCAATAAAGAAAGCAAAAGGTGTTCTTGAAGTGGTAATAGTTAACATAACTAAGAAGAATGTACTATATAATGTAAAAATTAATAAATTTATTTTTTCTATAAAATATAAATAAGCTAAGGCAAATAATCCTATAGTAATAAAATCTACATAATCATTTTTTTGTCCAATATTACCAAACGCATATATGCTGTCTGAACCTACATATAAAATGTAATCCCGAAAATTTTCTGCAATACCCGTGAATTGTAATAAAGCATACAAAGCTTGAATTGTACTTCCTATTAATACCGCAAAAGCAACAGTTTTTATAAGCTTTTGCTGTTGCAGTTCATCATTTTCTACTAAAGATGTTACACCAATTGAAAGAAAATATAAGACAAAAAGTTCTAATGCAACTGCTAAATTAACACCAGGAATTCTTATATTTGTCACCCAAATCTGTCCAATTAAAAGTATGGTAAACAATATTGATGCTATACCTGCACTAGAAACTGAGAGTTGGTTTACTCTATAAAATGTAAGTAATGAAAATACCGCTGCAATCATAAGGACTAAAATTTCACTATAAAATTTTGATACCGGAAAATAACTATATGGCACTAATAAGGGCACAATAAATAACGAAAAAATTGATAAATTAATTAATTTATCAAGTACTCTTGCACTAATATGTTGCTTAATCATATATTTTTATCCTTTTTTAATGCCAAAAAGCATACCAAGCAATATCTTGATATTCCCAATATTGCTTGATATATTTACTATTCGGAAAATTTAATGCTAATATATTTTGAGTAGCTTCACTTAAATCTTTTTGATTCAAATTCTTATAAGCTACTACTTGCAATGCTAAAGCTTCTTCTATATACTGAGTTTTTGGATAATTTGTAATTATATTTTGTGCCCTGCCAATTGCTGCTAAATAAGCTTTTATCCTCATGTAGAATCTAGCCCTATATATTTCTCCCCTAGCCATTGCATTTACCAACCTATTAATCTTATCTTTTGCATCTGGTGTAAACTTTGAATCAGGAAACCTAGTCACTAATTCATAAAAAGAAAAGTATGCTTCTTGTAAGCTTTTCGGATCTCTTTCACTTAAATCTTGACCAGTAAACCTTGAAAGTAATCCGTTATCATTTTTGTAATTGATATAACCCTTCAAATATAGTGCATAATCCATATTTGGATTTGTTGGATATGTTTTTATAAACTGATCCAACGTAGGCAGGGCAAATTCTGCTTCATTATGCTGATAATACGCGTAAGCCAAATCTAATAAACCTTGTTGTGCATATATCCCATATGGATAAGTAGATTCTAAAACTTTATATAATTTAATTGCTTTAGACCAATTACCATTTTTCAACGTAGTATTAGCCTCGTTGTACAATTTCTGAATAGTCCATTTTTTTGCTTCACTTCTAACTGCATCTTCACTGTCTGCACAAGAAAACAAGAATAGTGATAAAATCACAAGTATTAAATTTTTTTTAAAAGAAAGCATTTGTTATGTCTTCACCTCAAATAAAGATGCTAAATATTCCTGATAAATTTATAGGACAACGTTTAGATAGCACTCTGGTCGCGATTATACCAGAATTATCAAGAAATCGCCTAACAAATTGGATTAAAAATGGTTCAATATTAGTAGATAATCATTTAGCTAAAGCAAATTATAAAGTATTAGGTGGCGAATTAATTACCATTAAAATTCCCCTTAGTGACGATGTACTAGCATTTGCCCCAGAAAATATTAGCTTAAACATTATCTATGAAGATAAGGACATAATTGTAATAAATAAACCTGCAAATTTTACTGTACACCCTGGGGCTGGTAACTGGCACGGCACTTTATTAAATGCTCTTTTATACCACTTTAAAGAACTTGCATTAATACCTCGAGCTGGTATAGTACACCGCCTAGATAAAGATACAACTGGTTTAATGGTAATAGCAAGAACATTACAATCTCAGGCTAATTTAGTAAAGCAACTTCAAAATAGAACAGTTACAAGAATTTATCATGCTATTGTTGAAGGAAAATTAAATAAAGAGGGGGTAATTAATAAAAATATTGGCAGAAATAATAAAAATAGAATTAAAATGACTACTCTTGAATTTGGTGGCAAAGAAGCTATTACTCATTATAAAGTTTTAGAATATTTCCAACAATTTAGCTATATTGAATGTCAATTAAAAACTGGTAGAACTCATCAAATTAGAGTACACTTAAAATCAATTAATCACCCAATAGTAGGTGACCCATTATATTCTACAAAAAAAAACCATTATAGTAATTCAATTATGGAAGCTATCAAAGAATTAAATCGTCAAGCCCTGCATGCTACTAAATTAAGTCTCATTCATCCTATTACTAATAAAGAAATATCATGGGAAATACCTTTAGCAAAAGATATGCAAAATTTATTAACAAAACTAGAAAAAATCTCTAACCATTAAACTATAGGAGCAAAATACTCATGCTAAACAATCCAAATTTTCTTCAAGCTAATTGGAATGCCCCAGCAAATGTAAAAACTATTATCACCACTAGAATTGGTGGATATTCTACAGGAAAATTTGATAGTTTTAATTTAGCATTACACGTTAGCGACAACCATGAAATCGTAATAAAAAATCGTAAACTTCTAAAAAAATATTTGCCCTCTGAACCATTTTGGCTAAACCAGACACATAATAATTATGTTATAAATTTGGATAACGTTGAATCCAATTCAAATTTAATATTTGATGCAAGCATTACATCAGTTAGAAATAAGGTTTGCACAATATTAACAGCTGATTGCCTACCAATTCTATTAACTAATAAAAAAGGAACTTTTGTTGCCGCAATCCATGCAGGCTGGAGAGGGCTTTTAAGTAATATTATTGAAAACACTATAAATATGCTAAAACCAGATTCTACTATCCTTGCATATATTGGCCCTTCAATCTGTCAAAAACATTTTGAAGTAGGAAATGACGTTTTTAATAAATTTACTAATATTTCTCAGAAAAATATAAATTATTTTAAAGAAAAATTTTCAACTAATAATGAAATTAAATATTATTGTAATTTAATTGAAATAGCTAAAGACTTATTGTTAAGTGCTGGGTTAGATTCTAAGAATATATGGGTTAGTAATGAATGCACTTATTGCAACAACGATTTATTCTATTCATACAGGAAAAATAATATAACTGGTAGAATAGCTAGTTTAATATGGTTAGAATAATTTTCTTTAAACATGCTAGAATTACTAATTTTAATTTATTAAGGAACTATTAATGTTAGCTAAAAGACTTGAAACCCGTCATTTAAATATGATTGCTTTAGGTGGTTCAATAGGAACTGGAATATTTTTAGCAAGCGGATATGCTATTAGTCTTGCTGGTCCAGGTGGTGCTTTACTAGCTTACCTATTAATATCAATCATGGTATTTTTTTTAATTACAAGTTTAGGTGAATTATCAACCTATAATCCATCTAGTGGCTCTTTTTGCGAACACTCTAGTTTATACGTAAATAAACCATTTGGTTATGCAATGGGTATTAATTATTGGTTTAATTGGGCAATTACTATTGCCGCTGAAATATCTGCAGCAGTAATTGTAATCAAATATTGGTTTCCACATGGTTCAGATTTTTTATTTTCAGTATTATTTTTCTTTACAGTTTTAGGTTTAAATTTATTTTCTGTACGTATATATGGGGAAATAGAATACTTAATGTCCATTACAAAAATAGGTGTTATTTTAATTTTTATTATCTTGGGTAGTATTTTGGTTTGCAAAAACCCAGACTTTGGAGCACATAATCTTGTAATTCAAGATGCACCTTTTCATAATGGAATAAAAGGATTTTTTGCTGTATTCTTAGCTGCTGGATTCTCTTTTCAGGGATCAGAATTAATTGGTGTGTCAGCTGGAGAAGCAAAAAATCCAAATGAAAGTATTCCTCGTGCAGTAAGAAATGTGTTTTGGCGACTATTTTTATTCTTTATACTTTCAACATTAATAATAAGTTTATTAATTCCATTTAATGACCCTCAACTAGCAACTCAAAATGATGTTCATACTAGTCCTTTTACTTTAGTATTCTCTCATTATTTGAATGGAAAATTAGCGGCTAATTTACTCAATTTTGTTATATTAGTTGCAATTTTATCAGCAGCAAATGCCAGCATGTACTCATCAACAAGAGTATTGTGGTATATGTCACATAAAAACCAAGCGCCAAAAATATTTTCCAAATTAACCACTTATGGTTTACCCGTAAATGCTTTAATTGGTACAGCAATTGTTGGCTCAACAGTATTCTTATCTTCCTTAATCAGCAATGGTGTTTTATTTACTAAATTAGTAAATGTTTCTGCAACTTGCGGATTTATTGCTTGGTTTGGCATTGCCGTTAGCCATTATTATTTTCGCCAACATGAGATTAGAAATGATGCATCAAAACTCATTTATAAAGCAATCCTATATCCTTTTGGTCCCATTTTTTCCATGATATTTATTACCATAATTATCCTTGGTCAAGGCTATACATTAGTCAATAATTGGACTCTTAGCGGATTTATCGATATTTATGGTGCCTTAATAATATTTTTATTTTTGATGATTTATTACAAATATTTTAGAAAAAATATAGTCACTACTTGAATACAAAAGAAATAGAGTGTTGTTCTTATTTATTAAAGGGAATGACACTTAAAAATATTACTCAAATAACTAATCTTTCATTTAGGACAACAGAGTCTCATATCAATCAAAAAAAATTCTTTAACGTTTGTACTAAAAAAGAAGCTTTGTTGAAGGTATATAAAACTGGATTTAGAAACAAAAATTATAATAAAATAGATTTAATTATTAACAAAACTCATATACCCCAACTGATTCTTCACACTAAATGTGTTTTTAATACTTACTATTTATTCTGCGTAAAGAATATTCATGCAACAACGCTATATACCAGTTAGTTTACGTAAAGGTGTCAAAATTGTTACTTTAAAGATTAATTTATTTCGTGTTAATATTACCCAAACTTACTATTAATAATGATTAGCATACCCAATAAATACATAGGAAGTAATATAAATAGAATTATAAATGTAGCTAATTTAAGCTTTAGAAAAAAATCATATTAATTATATTTCAGCTAAATGGAACAACAGCTATTGAGTCATCAATAATCTAATATAGTAAGCAGGAAATAAATATTTTTTTAAACTTTTTAAAAAGGTAGTATCGTGACTACAGCACTTAACACTTCTTTAGTTGGTAAAAGTATAACAATAATACCGGCATGCACTTCTAGTAAATTAGATCAACTTAATGAATATCGTTTAACTTCAACTTTAGATAAAGATGTGAATAAACAAATTGAAGAATATCTACAAGAAGGAGAAGATTTTTTAAAAAATTTATCAGACACCGATGTAGTAAACTTATCTTTATATTTATTTTACTCAAAGAATGGCATAGAGAATATTGGAATAACTGACTATCTTTTTAACACAGCGCTTTTTTATAACGAAGATTACTATAAAAAAATCTTAATTTTATGTAATATCATTAGTAATAGATTAGAAAAAGTTTCTATTATAAAAAGTAATTCTTATTTCAGTAGTGATAAAAACCTTCAAGATTCAATACGAGTTATAATAGATCAGATAAAAATACATATTCTTGAGCCAAAACTTAAGTTATTGAACAGTTTTAAACCTTCAAATAATAAAGAAATAGAAAAAGAAAAAATAGGATATGAACTAAGTAATTTAATTCAAATGCTTGATTCTTATTACCGTGAAATTAAAAGCGGAACTACAAATAGCTTTGCTCAGCAATTACCCCAACTTGCTTTATCTAATGCCTTAACTGATGGAGGAACAGCCATTACTCCTTTTGCTAATAACGCAGAAGGAAACATGGCTACACTTGCAATAGCAGGAGGCCTTATGGGCTTAGCTAATCAAGGCACAGGTATTAATAGCTCTAAGAGGTGCATTACTAAGCTCCAAAAACAATACTTACTTAAATTAATCAAAGATTATAATATGGCTCAAGGTGTGATACCTGAAGCATCACGAAAATTTTGTGAAAAATTTCTAGCAATTAAACGTAGTGCAAATGGAAATAATTTTATATCAAAGAGATTTTCTTCTCATAGCAAAAGAGAATTTAACAAACTTTTCCATCTTGAAATGCCTAAAATTGCTCTAAATAAGTCCCCAGAAGAAATGTTAGGCGGTTACATTGAAATTAAGGCAAAACTTAAAAGATATATTAAAGAATCAAAATATCAAGCTTTAAATACATTTTTAGATAGCATTCAAAGAGAAGAGAATTCTAAAATTGAAAATTTGATTATAGAAAAAATAGTATTTAAAAACGGTAATTTTAGGGGTAATTTATATGCACACTTGATTCATGCATGGAAAGGCAAAAATACTTCACTGCCTTCGGATTCTAAATCGCTTGATTCTTTAGAACTTGCTATAATAAAATTAGGGGCATTAAAAAAAGAAGTAAATAAAACAAATGAGTCTAATTTTGAAAGGCTATTTCAACTTGCTATAAATTTAAAAGCGAATGATAGATATACATTTTTAAGTGATTTGGAAAATTTACTTTTTGCAATTGATTCAAGTGAATGTACTTCTACTCAAAAAAATAGTATTATTCAATATTTAGATAAAGAATTTAAATCAAGTGAAAATAATCCTAAATTTAATTTAATCAGGCACAAAAGAAATCTTTTAAATGTAAATCTTTTTGGCACAGCTATAGGTTATCAATCTTTTGCTGTAGGAAGCGTTATTGGATCTGGCTTTGTTGCAAGTGGTTTAAGTTGGACTGGGTTTGCAGCTTTATGGCCACTATTGGAAATCCAAAAGACTGGTAACACTACTACTTATTCAAGTGCAACAGAAATTTTAAATTATTACAAAAATAAAATTAAATTGGAAAAATCAAAGGAATCTAAGAGTCAAGCTTCAGATAAAAATGATTTGAACTATTATAGAAAATGTATAACAGATTCAATTTATAAAAATGAAAATTTAGAAAATAGATTCACATCTATCCTTAGAGATTTAAAGGAAATTAAAAGTAAAAGTTTACAGTATGTTCTTTTAACTAGCACCTTTAAGGGAGAGTTGCTTATTAATAAATTATTTACTGAATTGTTAAAATCGAATGGGACTACTTCTATCTCTAATACTAAAACACCAGTAGCAGAATTAATAACTTTATGGCAAAATTGCAGTAAACCCTTTATTTTATCGAACTTAATTATAGAAGATACTTCTTTAGAATCAATGGATTTTAATAGATTTAAACAATATGTAGCTAATATAAAGCCTAAATTTGGCCCTGAGGCATTTATAGCGTTTTATCATATTATAGCTGTTATTTTAGATAAGAATAATCCAGAAGAACAGCAAGAAAAATTATTATGGTTTGCTCAAGTTATTAAAAGAGCAGAAACTGATAATACCTCTAATTGGCGTCCTTTAATTCAAGAATCTAAAAATAAACAATATGTAAAACGATTACCACTAAGGATTATAGGAGCTTTAATTTGGTCAGTAGGGAGTAAATTGATTGTTTCAGCTCTCGTTAGTACTGGTTTAGGCATTATACCTGCTGCCTTAGGTTTATTATTTTTAAATGCTTTACGTGGTCTATTTTATGCTCTAGCCGCCGATCAAGCAAGCAAAAATCTAACTAACTCTAAAAAAGCATTAAATGTATCCTATTTACTTTATCAAAACCTTAAATATGGAGAAGATATTAATATTAACCGTAAAAAAGAAATAAAAAATTTTACAAATTTTATTCAGAGCAACAAAATATATTACAATGGGTTAAAAAATCTGTATGAAAACAAAAAAAATATTTACAACATATTTGAATGTTATAGTGAGAAAGATAAGAAAAAAGATGAGGAACAACATCTTTTGAAATTAAATACAGCAGCTAGTAAGGAAGCAGTATTTTTGGCAATAGATTCTATCATGGTCGAACTTTCTAAAGAGGTAGTTGATAAGTATTCTGCAAGTGAAGCCATTGTAAGATTATTATATATTTTAGACAAAGCGACATTCAATGAAGCAACTGAAATTAAGAGTGCTACTATTGAAGAGAAGGATTTACAAATTAAAAAATTAAAATCCTTAATTATAACTTCAATAAAGTTTCAATTTTGTAATGGAATGCTAGTATTTTCAAAACAATTGTCCCGCAAAAGAGGTGTGTTTTCAGTTTATGATTTAGCTTACGCTTTATTTAGTTTTCCCGCGATAGCTGCAAATTGCTTTCATGCTGGCCCAATACTACAAGCAATCGTCGGAGCGATTTCGGATACTGTGGGATTGAAACTTTCTAGTAAGGAGAATAAAAGTAATAAGACGACGTCGTTTAAGCATGGTAAAAATGTTTTTCGTAGGTTTGAAGAAAGATATTATCAATATTCACCCGTAAAGTGAAGCGTCAGATTAATAGACTTTTTTTATAATCCTTAATTTTTGCCAACTCAATTTTAAATAAATAAAGGTGTATCTCTTTTCATATCCATTATAAATAACTCATATTTCTTATTTATATAACTTAATTTACAAAATTACTTTTACTAATTTTAATATAACTCAATTATATTATGAAATATGGAAAACATTAGTTATTACTTTTGAATCAGGCATTACATTTTATGTTTTTTAATAACTTTATAAAACATTTATTTTTCCTATTTTAGAAGAATAATCTTTAGCTAGTAAACTAACTTGATGTACGATTCTTAAAGATAACTCTTTATATATTTTTGCAATCTGGGTGTCCTCAAAACCTATAGGACTCCCTTCATCTGAAGATTGGCGAATGCTAATATCTAATGGAAGTTTAGCTAATATTTCTAAATTGTAATCTTTTGCAATCTTCTCTGCCCCCATTTCTCCGAAAATAGCTTCTTTAAAACCACAATTAGCACAAATATGAATACTCATATTTTCTATAATGCCCAAACATGGAATATCTAATTTTTTATACATTTCAATACTTTTAATTACATCAATTAACGCAATATCTTGTGGTGTTGTAACAGCTATCACTGCTGTAATAGGCATTTTCTGACACATAGTTAAATGTATATCGCCAGTACCAGGAGGCATATCTATAATTAAAAAGTCTAATTCACCCCATTGAGTATCATAAAGTAATTGATCTAATGCTTTGCCTACAATTGCTCCGCGCCAAATTGCCGGTTGCTTTTCTGCTATCAAAAAACCAAACGAAATAATTTTAATTCCAAATTTTTCTAACGGAACAAAACATTTATCTAATACTTCTGGTTTAAAATCTCTTTCTCCAACTAATATAGGAATCGATGGCCCATAAATATCCGCATCTAATAACCCTATTTTTATACCTAATTGAGCTAAACTTGTGGCTAAATTTATTGCTGTAGTCGATTTACCTACACCGCCTTTTCCAGAAGTAACTGCAATAATATTTTTTATATTTGGTATGCGCGTTTGGCCTGCTTTAATTCTATGTGGTATAATTTCTACCTTTGAAATTTGATGAGTTGTATCCATATAACCTTATCCTATTTTAAAATTACATATTATAATATAAATACGAGAATAATAACTAACATATAAGCTCTTTTTTACATAATGCAAGATTATAAAGTTAGTTTTGTTTTAAGCAAATAATTAAAAAGGTTAAAATTAATGATAGATGAATTAGTAAACGAAAATCAAGAACAAAGTATAATACAACCTGAAATACAGCAATTTGAACCAATCGCTCCAACAATCAATATTGATGATTTTAATAAATTAGATTTACGCATTGCAAAAATTATAGATGCAAAACATGTTGATGGTGCAGATAAATTAATTCAATTAACATTAGATATTGGCATTGAAAAACGAAACGTTTTTGCAGGAATCAAATCTGCTTATAACCCTGAAAACTTGATAGGAAAATATACAGTAATGATTGCAAACCTTCAACCACGAAAAATGAAATTTGGTTTAAGTGAAGGAATGGTGTTAGCAGCAAGTTTTGAAGATAAAAATAGTGGCATTTATTTATTAGAACCTCATAATGGTGCCAACTTAGGGATGCGTGTGCATTGAAAGAATTAATACTAGCCTCTAATAATAAAGGTAAAATCAAAGAATTTACTGAAATATTTAATAAAATTGGAGTTAAAATTATCCCTCAGGAAAGTTTAAATATTCCTGAAGTTGATGAACCATACAAAACTTTTATTGAAAATTCTCTACATAAAGCTCGTCATTGTAGTAAATACACTAAATTGCCTGCATTAGCTGATGATTCAGGGCTTTGTGTATTAAAATTAAATGGGGCTCCAGGAATTTATTCTGCACGTTATGCAGGGTATAATAGCAATAATATTATAAATAACCAAAAACTCATTGATGAATTATATAAATCAGGGGTAGATTTTAAAAGTAATTTAAATGATCAAAAAGCTTATTTTTATTGCACTCTAGTTTTAATTCGTTATGAATTAGATCCACAACCGCTAATTGCCGATGGATTTCTTAATGGAATAATTATAGAAAAAGGTCTTGGCGATAATGGCTTTGGTTATGACCCTCATTTCTTCTTGCCAAACTATAAAAAAACCTTAGCTCAATTAGAGCCAAGTATTAAAAATCAAATTAGTCATAGAGGAATGGCAATTGAAAGCCTTTTGACTAAAATTAAAATATCAAATTTATTTTAGGGAAAAATTTATGCAACATAATAATAATTTTTTAACTTTAGTTGAAGAATGTAGACCATATATAAAAGAAGTCGATGTTGATACAGTTAAACAAAAATTGGAAAATAAAAATAATTTTACTTTAATTGATGTAAGAGAAGATCATGAGTGGGCACAAGGGCACATTCCTAATGCCATACATTTAGCAAGAGGTATAATTGAACGTGATATAGAACAAACCATTTCAGATAAAAACCACGAAATTATTCTCTATTGCGGTGGTGGTTATCGTTCAATATTATCAGCATATAATTTACAAAAAATGGGGTATGTAAATGTTACCTCAATGGCTGGAGGAGTTCGTGATTGGCTAAATTCAAACTATAAGTTAGTCATTTAAAAAATAATAACTTTTAACTTGCTAATAGTTTTAATCAACTTTTAGAATTTTAATACTTCAGATAATTTGAATGTTGGTTTAAATGTTTCAGGATCTAAAATAAATTTTCTAACACATTCTTTGTATTTAGGCTGAATAAATTTATAAATAAAGTCTACAATATCTTTTTTTCCCAATTGAAATGGCAGTTTCTCAAAATACAATTCAATCAAAGTACTAAACATCGCATACTTATCAATAGCGACCCCAAATTTTTTAGGTTGTAAAAGAAGAATATAGGGACAATATGCCTCAGTACCTCTAGCTCCATTTCCTAAATTTTCAAAATTTGCTACAAAATCAACATCCGATAAATATATTTCTCCATTCTTTAAAAACATATTATCTGGTTTTATATCCCTATGAATAATTTGTTTTTTATGTAATCTTTCAATATCTAAAATTAATGGTTTAAAATCTTTAAGATTTTCAGAGGTCAGTTTATATTTAATTTCTCTTAAATTTTCTCCTAAATCAACAGCTACAAGTAAATTATTTGTAACTTGGTATTGAGGTACTATCCTGGGTGTATTATTAAATATCTTTAATATTTTGGCAGGTACTTTTTCCATTCTTTCCCATGAATTTTTATTATGGATTATAAGACCAACTGATTTACCAGAATGTTTGTATACCATAGTTTTAAATGCACCCCTAGGAAGATTATTATTAGTTAAGTGATTATCGGTTGGATCTTCTAATACCTTTTGAAGTGTAGGACTTCTAAAACCAATGTTTTTATGTTTTTCATTTATTATTTTATGAAACCCTGTTTCTTTATCTACTCTACCTCTTACTAAAAATCCTCTAACTAATTTTTGTATTTTAGGACAAATAAATTCCGACTCCCATTCTTTTAAAAAAAAATTTTCATTAAATTTAAGGTTTAATGAGCCATCTTTATTTATATATTTTTCAATTATCTCAAACTCATGCTTATTAGTTGAAACAGTAAAAAGTGGTAAATTATCAATTTTATAGCATAATTCTTTATTTAATTCATTTTTAGTAATTGTTAATAAAAGTGGCTTATTATTTTTATCTAAATTAATAAGTTGATAAATTTTATTAAAAGCAACAAACTGCATAAATCTATTGCCATGTGTTTTATAGTTACTGTACAATTTGTTATATAAAGATTGTAACTGCTTTTCTTTATTTTTAACAGTACTTATACCTCCTAAACCTATAGCTTTTAAAATTTTGTGCCACCCCCTCAATTTCATAGCTTCTTCTTTTGATTCAATCATCTTAATTAATCTAAAATCACTAAACCTTCCTAATTAGGAATATTCACAGTTGTCATAGTCAGTCCTTAATTTATATATTGATGGATATATTCTAATAAAATCTTCTAGAAAAAATAGTGAAAAATTATCATCAAAGAAAAAACCTGTTGCTATATTATATTTAATTATTTAGCGGCAAAATAGTACTTTAAACTTTCTTGCCAAGTTGGCATTTTATAATATTGCTGTAGTTTATTTATAGATAATGCAGAAAATTTTGGTCTTTGAGCTTTAAATTTATAGGTAATAAACATTTTAGGAATTATTTTCTTTCCATCTAAACCAGATAAAAGGAAAATCTCATGGGCAAAATCAAACCAGCTGCAATAATTGCTACTTACACAATTATAAACTCCATACTCTTCTACCCCTTGCTCTATAAATGATACTATACATTTAGCTACAAATATAGTTGCTGTAGGGCAAGTAATTTGATCTGCTATTACACCTACTTGTTCTAATTCTTTGGCTAATCTTTGCATTGTTGTAATAAAGTTTCCACCTTTGCCTGAAGCTCCAGCTCTACCAAATAACGCAGATACTCTAAAAATAAAATATTTATCATGGTAATTTTTTATAGCAATTTCTCCTGCAAATTTAGACAAACCGTATATATTTAAAGGAGATTCACGATCAGTTTCTGAATAAGGTATATTTGTTTTTCCATCAAAAACATAATCTGTTGAAATATGAAAAAGTATTATATTTTTATCATGGCAATACTTTGCTAAAAAATAAGCAAAATTTGTGTTAACATTAAAAGCTAGATCAGGGTTATCCTCACAACCATCAACATTAGTTATAGCAGTGCAATTTAATATATATTTAAAATTATAACCCGATAGTTTTTCTGTAATATTATCATGCAAAATATCATAATCTTGACGATTCCATGCTAAAACCGATAATTGCTTATTAATACATTCTTGATATAAATCAGAACCTAATTGCCCATTAGCTCCTAAAATCAAAATTTCCTTATCCATTATTATCCTTAAATCTTAATTATATAATTGTTTTAATGGGGGTATTTCACTGCGAGATTTAGCAGATGCTTTATAAATTTCTATTTTACGGAAATAATCATAAAATTTTGGGTTTTTATTTTTAATTTGACTGTATAATCTCGCTTCTTCTACCTGAGTATCAGTTTTAATTTGCTGCGCTTGATAATACGCATCTTTAATCAATTTTTGCTTATTATTTACATTTGAAACCCCACTTAATAATTCAGGGAGTGGTAATAAAAATAAATTTTCTATTTCTAATTTCTCAACAATAATACCTAAATTATCTAATTGAATCGGCATATCATTTATTTCTTTCTTTTGATTTATATGACTTAAAGTATTTGAAGCAGCAAAAGACTCTACTTTTAAGATTAATTCCTTATCTACTAAATTATTAAATTCAGTTGAACCATATTTTTTTACGACACTCAAATATATAATAGGATTAATTACATGCCAATTAACTAAGATATTTAATTTGATTTTGCTTAAATCTTTTGTTGTTAATTGTTTAGATATCTCTAATAAAAAATTTCTTTGATTCATAAATATATAATTAATATGATTTATTAAAGGCAAAGCAAAATGTGTTCCTACAACATATACTTTATGATTATTACGATAATCAGTTAAAACCACATTCTCTCTATCATCAACTGTAAATACTCCACTAATAACAAATATTAATAAGAATAACCCTAATATAACAATTTTTCTCATTTATTATTCTTTCAAAGCATAACTTTTTTATTAAATATCCCGATAACGCTTAACTATTCTTGATAAATCTCTTAAATTTTTTCTTACCTTTTCTGTTTGCTCATCTTGATTAGATAATGAAAAAATTTCTGATAAGCTTAAATTTAATAAAGCATAATTATCTTGCATATTAGAAGGAATTGATAACAACATATCATAATACATCTGTTCTATAATATTTTGAGGATTTTTTTGATATTGAATTAATAATTTATTAAATTTATCAATATTTACCTTTGTAAGAGCAATTTGGTTTTGATGATATTCGTTCGCAGCCAATAATAATTTATTTACTATATCTATAGGCTCGTCATTTTTTTTTATTAAAGTATTAGTTTTAAATTTATTTAAAGATTCAATATCTAGTTTGTTTATTTTTATCCCATAATTTAATAAATCTTTGTTTAATTTATACCTTATCTCATTTGCAGTTACAATCAAGTTTGTATCTAATAATTCTCCCTCTATCTTATTAGCTATATATTGCCTAATCGCTACTCTCATCTTCCATTTCACTATTTCGACTATTTTATTATCATTTTGTAAAATTGATAAAAATAAATCTCTTGGTTCAATAATTTGATAGGTAAAATTAGCAGTAAATTCAAAGGGCTTTAAATCTTTCGATAAAATAATATAATCTGCATCATCAAAAGATGCTTTGCCTATGTGGATATTTTCACTAACTGCTGCATTAATTAAATATAACTGATCAATTGGATAAGGTGCATTAAAACCGAACTTAATACCTTTAACTACTCTAGCAATTTTTCCATTTCTAGTAACTACTCCATACTGATTATCTGATAAATAATAAAATCCTGTAATAGCCCATAAAAATATCAATAGAAAAATGATTGTTAAAGTAAAAATCCAATTCTTTATTTTTACTTTATTATTTTGACCGTTGAAACTATTTTTTGAATTACCTTTTTTACCTAATATTTTAGCTATTTTATTATTTATTTTATTTACTAAATTGTCTATATTTTCCCTAGGTTGATTTTTTTTTACAAAATTTTTAATATTTTGTCTAAAATTCATACTTTTTCATTCTCAAAATCAAATGGTTTTGTAGGAACAATAGTAGAAATTGCATGTTTATATATTAACTGATTTATTTTACTATTACCATCACGTAATAAAACAATAAATTGATCAAAAGATGCAATAATACCAGATAGCTTTATACCATTAATTAAATATATTGAAACTGGAATTTCCTCTTTATGTAATACAGTCAAATAAGATTCTTGTAGTGGCAATATTTTTTCTAACATAGTTTACACCCTTAAAAAACTGTAGTCTCTATACTATAATTTTATTACTTATCCTGTGATTTATAAGGATTATTACTATTTTTATATTCAATTCTAAGTGGAGTACCAACTAAATTAAAAACTTTACGTAATGATCTTTCTAAATACTTAGTATACGATTTACTTATATTTTCCACATTATTTCCATGAATTATAACAATGGGTGGATTTGAGCCACCTTGATGTGCATAACGTAATTTAGGTCTAAAGCCACCTTTATATGCAGGTTGCTGTCGATTAACAGCTTCATTGACTATACGCGTTAATTGTGGTGTAGCCATTTTAATAAATGCAGATTCAAATGCTTGGTTAATAGATTTCATAAGTTCACCAATCCCTTTTTTATGTAGCGCTGAAATATAATTAAATTGCGCAAAATCTAAAAAATGTAACTTTCTTTTCAAATCAGCTTTTATTTTAATACGATCATCTTCTGATAAATTATCCCATTTATTAATTGCAACTACTATAGATTTTCCAGCATCTAACGCATAACCGACAATTGTAGCATCTTGCTCTGCAATATCTAAACGAGCATCTAAAATTAATACTACAACATTTGCATCACTAATTGATTGCATTGATTTTAAAATAGAAAACTTTTCAATTTTATCTATAACCTTACCTTTTCGTCTTATGCCTGCTGTATCAATTATAGTATATTTTTTTTCATATTTTTCAAAAGAAATACTAATACTATCCCGTGTTGTACCTGCCTCATCAAAAACAATAACTCGCTCTTCCCCTAAAATACTATTTACTAAAGTAGACTTACCAACATTTGGCCTACCTACTATTGCAAAAGTAATTCCCTTTTCTTCTTCATCTTCTTTTTCATCACTTGAAAAATTAGTCAAAATATCTTCTATTAAATGAAAAACTCCTTCCCCATGACTTGAAGAAATAGGGTGTAAATTAGATAATCCTAATTCATAAAAATCACTAATAACTAGGAACTTATCCATTCCCTCAGCTTTATTTACCGCTACATAAACTGGTTTTTTAGTAAGCCTTAATTGGTTAGCAATCAATTTATCCTGGGGTTTTATTCCTAAACGGCCATCAACTAAAAAAATTACTGCATCTGCTTCTAAAATTGCCTGCTGGGTTTGCCTTGCCATTTCGTGCATAATACCATTATCAATTAAAGGCTCAAAGCCCCCAGTATCTACTAATAAATACTCTTTTTTTCCTAAACGTGCCGCCCCATAATGTCTATCCCGCGTAAGCCCCGCTATATCAGCAACTAGTGCATTACGTGACTTTGTTAAACGATTAAATAATGTTGATTTACCAACATTTGGCCGACCTACTAATACTATAACTGGCTTCATATAATTTAATGAATCTCTTTCGATAAAATTCCAACATCAATTGATTGTGAATTAAAAATATTTTCTATATCTTTAACATTGTATGTATAATTCATATTACAAAACTCACAAGTTACTTTAACCTCACCTATTTCTTCAATTATACTTTCTGCTTCTTTTTTTCCTAATCCCTTTAACATATCAGTTACTTTATTTTTGCTACATGTACAACTAAATTTAACTTCTCTTGGATTAAATACAGTTATATCATCTTCATAAAATAGATTTTTCAGTATTTTTGCTAAATCTTTATTCAAAAGCTCATCACAAGTTAAGGTTTGCGCTAATAAAAAAACCTTTAATAATTCATCAGTAAATAAATCTATTTGCTCGGGTAATTGTTGCAAAATGAACCCTACAATTTTATTTCCTGTATAAGCAATAACACAAACAGAACGTAACTGCTCCGATTGAAGCATATATTTATCTAATAATTCCGAAATAGAATAATTTGATAAAGAAATTACACTTTGATATATTTTGCCATCTGAATTAGAATCTATAGATATTACTAAATTACCAGTAGCAATAATATCTGTATATTCACTTTTCAAAATGTTTTTTGCAAATTTAGCTGTAGCCCTCACGTTTAAATTATTGCTACATTCACTAACAATAATATCCAATTTTGGGTTATCTTGAATTTGCACTATTATCTTGCCATTAAACTTCAAATTTGAAGTTATTAAAACATTTGCAGCTAATAATTCACCTAATACTTGCCGGACTCCTTGAGGATATTCTTTTTGTGATGAAATTGTCTGCCAAACATCGGTTAATTCAACATAAGCACCTCTAACTGGCAATTTAGAAAATAAAAATGATTGAACAAAACTTTTTATCATAATTAATTAATAACCACTGTAGTATATACTTCTTGCACATCATCTAATTCTTCAATTGCATCTAGTAATCTTTGCATTCTTTCGCCTTCCTCTCCTATTAGCTCAGTTTCATTTTCAGCTTTCATAACTACTTCTGCAAATTCAGGATTAAACCCGCTATCTTGTAATATTTTTTTTATTTCAATAAAATCATTAGGATTAGTAATTACTTCAATTGACCCATCATCATTAGAAAAAATATCTAAAGCCCCGGCTTCAAGCGCTACATCTATTATTTTATCTTCATTAGTTCCCGGGGCAAATATTAATTGCCCACAATGTTTAAATTGAAAAGACACACAGCCGTCTGTCCCTAAATTACCACCATATTTATTAAATGCATGTCGCACTTCAGCTACAGTTCTTGTTTTATTATCAGTTAAACAATCAACGATAACCCCAGCTCCATTAACTCCGTAACCTTCAAAACGTAGTTCTTCATAATTTACACCTTCTAATTCACCAGTCCCGCGCTTAATTGCTCTATCTACATTATCTTTAGGCACATTGTTTTCTCGTGCTTTTTCCATAACTAAACGAAGTCTTGGATTCGAATTAGGATCCCCACCTCCCATTTTTGCCGCTATAGTAATTTCTTTTACTAAACGCGTTGTAATTTTTCCTTTTTTAGCATCTGCAGCTGCCTTACGATGCTTAATATTAGCCCATTTGCTATGACCTGCCATTTATAACCCTAACTTTACTTAAAACATTCATAATCTTAATCATATACTACGTTATTTTAGCATAAAACTCAATTAATTTTTTATTTTCCATTTCCCAATTAAACAACTGTATTACTGCATTTTTACCATTTTCCCCCATAGATTTTGCCTGCTGTTGATTAGTAATTAAATAATTACAAGCTTGTGATATACTTTGTGGTTTCAATGGATCAACTAATAATCCACAATTGTATTTTGAAATAATTTCTTTCCAAAGTTTAAAATTAGAAGCTACAACGGGAATCCCTGCTAACATGTATTCAAATAATTTAATCGGTAACGATTCAATATAACTAGGAGTTGGCAGTAAAGTAACAACACCAATTTTTACTTTTTGCAATAATTTAATTACACCATCTCTATTTAAAATCCCATGGTAATTAACTAAATGCCAATTTGGATGTGATTTTAATTTTAAACTCAAAGCAGTATTACTAAAAGCACCCGCTAATTCTAATCTCATATTGGAAAAAGACAAGGAATCTATAAGCTCTATAATTCCTCTTTCGTGAGAAATTGAACCAATATAACATAATGCATCTTCTCTATCACTCCAACTATTATCATTATTAAATTTCATTTCTGCTATAATTGGATAATTATATAATGTAATTGTATTTTTATTATACTTTTTAAATCGCTCTGTAATTATTGGCGTTGCAGTAATAATCCCTGAAAATCTTTTTGAATATTTATATTCAATAATTTGTAATACCTTAGCAATTCCTAATCTAAAAATTTTAGGTATATAACGCTTATGTAGAATCTGTTTTGGCACATCTTCATGCACATCATATATTACTTTGATACCCAGTTTTACTAATTTATTACCTAAAAAAATTAATTCAGGATCATGAAAATGTACCACCTTAGGCTTTAATAATAATAATTTATTATAAATTTTTTTAGGCGTATTAAATACCCTTAATAATCTACTTTTTTCCTTTCCTACATCATAAATATTTATTTTTTCCTTTATTTCAAAACCTTTATTATCAGCTACAATCAATGATGTTTTATATATATTAGCTAATGAAACACACTCTTTTACGAAAATACGAATATCATTTCGTGAATGAACTGAGGTAATATGGCAAATCATAAAAAACATTCTTTTAAAAAATTATTTGCCAAAATACTATAATCGTGATATTTAACAACATAGTTATATGCATTTTTACCTAATTTTGCCAATTCTTCTTTTTGCATAAGCATTATTTTTTCAATAGCATTAGCAATAGCATTTGCATCTTCTGCTAATACTGAAATACCACAATTTGCTTCTTTAATTAAATCATTTGCTAGAGAATTAGAATGAATAATAGGTTTTTCAGATAACATATAATCAAAAATTTTATTAGGGCAAATACCAAAACGATATATAGGTAAATTCTTCCAACCAATATAAAGTACATCCATCTGCTCTAAAAATGTTGCAACTTGCTGTTTATTAACTGCCGGTAAAAAAACAATATTATTAATTTCTTCATCTTTTAATCTTTTTAGAAGTTTTTCTTTATTTACCCCATAACCTATTAAAATAAAAGCAACATTTTTATTTAATATTTTAGCTGCAGTTAGTAAATGGTCTAATGCATTAGCTTCACCCATTCCTCCGGCATAACCGATTAAAAAATCTTTTGATGCTCGCAATTTATTAATAATTATTTGATGCTCATTAGGAAGAGGTTCCTTAACTTGTTTTATGTCAATTCCATTTGGGATATAAATAAATTTATTTGGCATCATTCCATGTTTTACCATATATTCTTTAGCTTTAGGTAGCAAACTAACTACTTTATCTGCCTGCCGATATGCAAAATCTTCCGCTTTTTGCATTAATAAAATAAAAGGATGCCATTTTGACATACTGTTAACTTCAATAAGAGTTAAAGGCCATAAATCATGCACTTCATAAACTAGTTTTGCATTATTTTGTTTTGCAATTTTATATGCTACTTTAACATCAAAAGGATATGTTGAAGATGCAATAACTAAATCTGGGTCATAACGCAATGATTTTATTTGCCATAAAAACACAAAAATATTAATTAAGCGCCCAATCCCATTACCTTTATATTTAGGGGTTTTAAACCAAATATAATTAATACCATCAATATTTTCTTTTAAGTAATTTTTTCCTTTAGGAATATTAATATTTTTTTGCCTAATATGTGAATAGCTACTGGCTAAAATAGTAACATTATGCCCTAGCTTAACCCATTCTTTAGCTAAAAAATATGGTCTATATTCCATACCATGATAAATTGATCCAGCATAATGATTAATATATAAAATATTCATATCTTTAATGCTTGCTTTTGTATTTTAATTAATTGAGCAATACCCATTTGCCCTATATCCAATAAACTATTCATTACAGTCCTATTAAATGGAGTTTTTTCTGCAGTACCTTGGATTTCAACTATATTAAAATCTTCAGTCATAACTAAATTCATATCTGTGTCACAACCATTATCTTCCTCATAGTCAAGATCTAATAACTCAACCCCTTGATAAACACCAACTGAAACAGCTGCAATAAAATGTTTAATCGGGTTTTTCTTAATAAGTTTGCCATCTAACAATTTTGAAACAGCATCATGTAACGCTACAAACGCTCCAGTTATACTCGCAGTTCTTGTTCCCCCATCAGCTTGCAGTACATCACAATCTAATATAATCTGCCGTTCACCTAATTTATTCAAATCAACCCCTGATCTTAAACTTCTACCAATTAATCTTGATATTTCCTGAGCTCTAGGATTAACTTTACCCGACAAAGAATCCCTCTTATTACGAGTATGCGTAGCTCTTGGTAACATTGAATATTCTGCAGATATCCAACCGCTTTTTTTCCCCTTGAGAAACTGCGGAACATTTTCATCAATAGATGCAGTACAAATTACTTTAGTATCACCAAATTCAATTAACACTGCCCCATCAGCAAATTTAGTGTAATTACGGGTTATACTGATATTTCGTAGCTGATCAGATAACCTATTATTAATACGCACTATTTTCATAAAACCACCTAAAAACCTTTTAAATAAATTTATTGTACTACAATTAAACATAATTCTACCATAATACAAAGCTCCGATTTTATTTGCAAAAAAATTTGCAAAAATAATAAACCTATGTGATAATACGCACCTCACAATGATATAAAAATTCATTGAGGAGGGCGCTTAGCTCAGTTGGTAGAGCATCTGCCTTACAAGCAGG
>CAYZUJ010000005.1:36637-37060 GCA_964481375.1 uncultured Neisseria sp.
AATACCGGCCTGTCACGCCGGGGGTCGCGGGTTCGAGTCCCGTCCGCTCCGCCATTTAAACTCTTAATTAATAAAATAAAACAATTTTCTAAAATTATTTATAATTTATTTAGTTTGTTTTGCTGATTCTGGCTCTAAACTATCAAATATGCTTCCAAGCAACATAAAAAATAATACCCTAAAACCATAATCTTTTATATATTTTATTTTTAAGTAAAGTTTTATCGTTAAATTTCATCAATTTTTTCAGTTCTAAAAATAAGTACCATAATTTATGCTTATCAAGACTTATATTTTTGACATTATACTTTTTTAACTTAAATAAACGTATAAGTTTTAACAAGATTTAGACAATTTTATTTTTCTATGCGCCCATTGTCAAGTAAGTTGCAACATTTTTTTATAAGAGTTAGTTAAATACTT
>CAYZUJ010000006.1:0-404 GCA_964481375.1 uncultured Neisseria sp.
AGACGTGGTTCTAATGGTGAAAACTTATTAAAAATATTAGAATCTCGTTTAGATAATGTTGTTTATCGCATGGGTTTTGGTTCTACAAGAAGTGAAGCAAGGCAATTAGTTTCACACAATCTTATTTTAGTAAATGGGTTTTCTGTAAATATTCCTTCTTATCAAGTTAAGTCTGGTGATGTAGTAAGTGTTTCTGAGAAAGCTAAAACGCAAGTAAGAATTCAAGAATCTTTATCTTTAGCTGAGCAGATTGGTTTTCCAATGTGGGTTGAAGTTAATTCTAAAAAATTAGAGGGTGTATTTAAAATGGCACCTGAGAGAAGTGAACTATCTAGTGATATTAATGAACAATTAGTAGTTGAATTTTACTCTAAATAATTAATTATATCTAGTGTTGCATTAAT
>CAYZUJ010000006.1:414-35091 GCA_964481375.1 uncultured Neisseria sp.
TAATTAGATATAGCTTTAAGGAAGAATAAAATATGCAGTCTAAGACTCAAGAGTTGTTAAAACCTAAATCAATTAATATTGTTCCATTTAATGGAGATATTAATAATTGTAAGATAGTAATGGAGCCATTTGAACGTGGTTTTGGGCATACCCTTGGTAATGCTTTGCGTCGTGTTTTATTATCATCAATGGTTGGAGCAGCGGTAACTAAGGTTAAAATTGCTGGGGTAGCGCATGAATATTCAGTGATTAATGGTATTATAGAAGATGTAGTTGATATATTACTTAATTTAAAAGGTTTAGTATTCAAATTACATAATACTGAATCAGTTAATTTAAAATTGCATAAAAAAGGTGAAGGCCCTATTTTTGCTAGTGATATTTCACTTTCTCATAATGTGGAAATATTAAACCCAGAGCATATAATTTGTAATTTAACAAAGAGTGGTGAAATTGATATTGAACTTGTTGTTGAGGCAGGAGTGGGTTACCAAACAGCTCAATCTAGACATGAATTAGCCGAAGATTCATCTATTGCGGCTGGTTGGATTTTACTTGATGCAGGTTTTTCACCAATTACTCGAGTTATATTTAATGTAGAAAATGCACGTGTTGAACAAAAAACTGATTTGGATAAATTGGTGTTAGAAGTAGAAACTAATGGTGTAATTACACCAGAAGACGCTGTACGTGATGCTTCAAAAATATTAATTGAACAATTACTGGTATTTGCGGGTCTTGAACATATGCCTGAATTAGAGTCAGTAAGTGATAAATTATCTAAAGTAAAAGAAGAGCCAGAGGTTGATCCGGTATTTTTAGAGCTAGTTGATAATTTAGAGTTAACAGTTAGAAGTGCTAATTGTTTAAAACATTTAGATATTAATTATTTAGGTGATTTAGTTCAATATTCAGAGGCTGAGTTGTTAAGAACTCCAAATTTGGGAAAAAAATCTTTGACTGAAATCAAAGAATTATTAGATGTTCGTGGTTTAAAGTTAGGTATGTCTATTGATAATTGGCCACCTTCATCAATTAAAAAAAAGAAATAGATTTATAATAAGGAAGTGAATTATGCGCCATCGTTGTGCTCACCGTAAATTTAATCGTACTTCAGCACATAGAAAAGCAATGTTTAAAAATATGGCAACTGCTTTATTAAAGCATGAAGCTATAGTTACTACTTTGCCTAAAGCTAAAGAATTACGTAAGATTGTAGAGCCATTAATTACATTAGCAAAGAAACCATCTTTAGCTAATCGTCGTTTAGCTTTTGATAGAATCCGTGATCGTGAGTTAGTGGTTAAATTATTTGATATATTAGGGCCACGTTATAATACGAGAAATGGTGGTTATACTCGTGTTTTAAAATATGGTTTTAGAGACGGCGATAATGCACCGCGTGCATTTATAGAGTTAGTTGATCGACCTGAAACAGCTACTGAAATTATTGAAGAAGAATCAAGCAATTAATTACTAAATTTTAATTTAAAATTTTATAGATTAAGCCAATTTGTTATAATATCCAAATTGGCTTTTTTTATAATTCATTAATATATTATAAAAATTAATATTATAGGGAAGATATTATGGGGAAATTATTAAAAATCCATTGGCTTCTTTTTTGTATTATTATTTTTGTTGTTAGCCGCTTATTAATGCTTTATCAATATAATTTGATGAATAATATTTTACTTCATTATCATAATGATTTTTTTAAAGTAATGTGTAAATGGGACTGCGAGTGGTATATTACTATTATAAAAAATGGTTATGATGTATATCCACGTTTAACTCCAAAAATTTGGCATGGGTTAGCTAACTGGGCTTTTTTTCCATTATATCCTTATATTGTAAAAATAGTTATTTTTTTTACAAATACATCACCTATTGCAACAGGTGTTATACTTAATCAATTGTTTATTTTTATTGCTTTTATAGTTTTTTATAAATATTTAAAATTATTTGTTGATGAATTGAATAGTCGCTTTGGGGTTTTGCTTTTAGCTTTTTCACCGTTTAGCATATATTTTGCTTCTATTTATACTGAAGCTTTGTTCTTATTATTATCATTATCGGCATTTTATTTAATGAGAATGAATAAACCTATTTTATCAGCAATCTGTGGAGGATTATTATCGGCGACTCGTCCTGTTGGTATAATGTTTTCTTTACCGTATTTTTATTTTAGCATAAAAAATAATAATAAAAAATATTTAACTACTATAATTGGTTTTTTATTAACTACTAGTGGATTATTGCTATATATGTTATATTTATATTTTCATACAGGTGATGCATTAGCTTTTAAACATATTCAACAAAAATGGGGTAGAGTAGGATTTTCTACACAATGGGCTACGCAATTATATTTAATGATAAAAGATTATCATAATTCAATTATGTTTTTAATTTCATGTATTTTATCAATATATTTATTCTTTAGTAAGCACATAGAAGAGGCGGTTTTTAATTTGCTATGTATATTACCTGGGGTATTAACAGGCCAGATGATTTCAGAAGGTAGATTTAGCGGTACATTATTTACCTTTTATTTTGGATTAGTTTTACTTGCAAAAAACTCTAGAACTTTAAAGCTTGTTTTTGCAACTTTATTTTTAATCTTTTATATATCATATTTCCTTTATTGGATGGCACATGCTTCTTTTTTGATTTAAAATATTATTTTTTTGATTTTGGAATTAATATAATTTTAATCATACTGAACATAGTAGTTCTATTTCTTACTATTGCAATCGTTTTCTATCAAAGTATTACCATAATGGACTTTTTATTTATACTACTAATATTAAATATTCTTATCCTGAATTCGCATAATTTCTATTGCTTCTGCTACATTTAATAAAGTAAAAGCTTCATTGAGGTTTAGTGGGTAATCTTGAATAATAGTGCCTTTTTCAGTAAATTTAGCAGTTTGTTTTTTAATTTCTTCAATATTATATGATATTTTTTCTTGTGTCATAGCTATTCTCCTTTAAATCATAATAAGTAATTATATATTAAAATGATTTTAATAATGCAGAATTAGTTGAATTTTTATCTAAGACAATTATTGAAGCATTACTGGATATAGAGCTTTGAATATAGTTTAAAACCATATTGTTATTTACTTTATTCTCAGTAGTGATTAAATCATTTATAGGTAGGAGATCATAAATAGGTAAAATTACAAATTTATTTTGGTAATTATTGTTTTTGAATTGCTCTTGAACCATTTGTAATGTTGAAATTTTTTTAATAGCAGAGAAGTCATTAGGAATGGTTATAGTAGTAGTATTTTTGTCCCATATATTATCAAATTGATTTAAATCTTTTGAAGAAGATAGTATAATTATTCTTTCTTTTCTTTTTTTAATTTCGCCAATAGTTAAATTATTTAAGTTTTTAGGTAATAAGTATGCTCCTAATTGTTGTTCTAAAAAATCATGAAAGTTTTTAATTTCATTAGCATTCATATAACCATTTTCTGTCCATAGAAAATTGCTAAAATCAATAATAATTATTTCTTCAGGATATTTATTAATAAATTGAATTATTTGATTATTTATCTTAGTTAGTTTATCTGTAAGAAAGTAATTAGAAGTGTAATAATTTTTATGTTGTTGACACACTTGTATTTCTAAATAGCGAATTCCTTGGGATAATTGCTCACTAATATCATATTTTTGAGTATTTAAATGATTTATAAAATTTTTAACATTGAATTGATTATTACTTAATAAATATTCTTTTAAGTTAGCATTAGCTGATTTTATATCTGTTATAGTTTCACCAGAGCATACTTCTTCGCTACCGTTAATTTTATAAGCATTAGCTAAATAAGAGCCAGGTAGGGCTATTTGTGTAATATTTTTATTATCAATATTTTCTTTATTAACTTGCATCCAATTAGTAGAAGAGGATGTACTGCATGCAGTGATTGTAGTTAATATATATATAACTAAAAATAGTTGATTTTTCATGATATCCTATAAAGTATGTATTAATTTAAATAAGTATTAGCATTTAACATTTTTTCTAATATGCTAAATAAGTAACGTTGTTCTTTCTTATTTGAAATTTCTCTAGAAATATATTTTTTAAAATGCAACAATAAATCTTCTTGGTTAAAACCAACTCGTTGTAAGGATTTTTGGACAGAAAAACCATCATGAATATCATTAATAGTAAATCCATTTTTACCATCTAGGGTAATATCAAAAACGGTTACAGGACCAAATAAATTATGTAAATTCCCCATGATTTCTTGGTAAGCACCAACTAAAAAAACTGCTAATAAATAAGGGTTGTTTTTATCAAATATTGGAAGTTTTAAGGAAGGTTCGTTACCTTGATAATCCATATAACAAGATATTTTTCCATCAGAATCACAAGTGATATCTTCTATTATTGCACGCATTTTTGGTTCATTATTTAATTGCGATAAAGGGACTACAGGAAATAATTGACCAATCGCCCACATGTCAGGCATTGATTGAAATAGTGAAAAATTTACTATTACTTTCTTTGCGAGGTCTTCATCTAATAAATCGTAGAGTTCTCGGTGGCTCCTAAAACTACGATTAAGTTTTTTAAGTATTCGTAGTTTAATATGGGAAAATAGTTGTTCAGCAATAGCTCTTTTTTCTAAAGAAAGTAATCCCTTGGTAAAAAGATTTTGTATGCTATCAATAGCTACTATGCTTGATGAATATATTTCGTTAATTGATAGTTTATCAAATGAATCTAATAAGTTATCTAATTCAATTAAATCTTCATCATTACTCTTAACTTCTGGCAACTCTTCGCCGACAATTGGTTCAACATCGACAATATCAGTTATTAATACAGCATGGTGGGCAACTACAGCTCGTCCAGATTCCGAATATATATCTGGAACATGAATATTATTAGCCTCTGCATTTTTTTTAATAGTTGTTAGTATTATGTTAGCGTATTCACTTAAAGTATAATTAGTAGAATTAAAGCTTCTTGTTCTACTACCTTCATAATCAACAGCTAAACCACCACCAATATCAATAATTTTTAAATTTACACCTAGTTTATGTAATTCAATATAAACAGTAGATAACTCTGTTATATAGTATTGAATATCTCGTAGATTGGCAATTTGGGATCCTTGATGACAATGAAGTAAATGAAGATGTTCAAAGAGATTATGTTTTTTTAATAGAGAAATTAATTCTAATAACTGAGTGGTATTTAAACCAAATTTTGATTTTTCTCCACCCGAATGCGACCATTTGCCAGCAAGAACTAAAGCAAGTCGAAAACGTACACCCAAAAGAGGTGTTACATTTAATTCATTAGATAGCTCAATAATATATGTAGCTTCAATCATTTTTTCAATTACAATAGTTATATTACGCCCTAATTTTCGTGCAATAAGAGCAATTCTAATATAATCTTTATCTTTATAGCCATTACAAATAATTGGAGTTTTATTATCTTTGATAGAAGCCAATACTGCTAATAATTCAGCTTTACTTCCAGCCTCAAGACCATGATTGCCATCTTTTAATTTAAGAAAAGAATCAATAACAGTTTTATGTTGGTTAACTTTTATAGGATAAATTAAAGAATAATTAGCAGCATAATTTAGTTCTTTTTTTGCGTCAGCAAATGCTTTAATAATTCGTTCTGCTCTATTTTGTATAATATCAGTAAAACGCAATAAAATAGGAGTATTAATACCCATACTTTTAACTTCATTTACAATATCATTAATAGCCAAGGGAATATCAGATAAATATTTACTGCGCTTAACCGTAATTTCCCCATTTTTATTAATGTCAAAGTAGCTATTTCCCCAGCCATGAATATTATAGAAATCACGGCTTTTTTTATAGTTCCAAGTAGATTGATTTTCATTTAATGACATTAGTATATCCATCATAAGTTAGAAGTGTTTTATACAAATCGGGGCGCCTATCCCGAAAAATACCCCAACTAGCTCGTTTCTGGGCAACTTTATCTAAATCAAATTCTGCAGTAATTACAGTTTCATCACTTTCATTAGCCTCTATAATTATTTTGCCCTCAGCATCAGCAATAAAAGAAGAACCGTAAAATTTAATGTTAGTGCTACCTATATGTTCGCTGCCAATACGGTTAGAAGCTACAACAGGAATTAAATTAGCTGCTGCATGCCCTTGCATGCATAATTGCCAATGGTCTTTAGAATTGATCAGCTTATTATGTGGTTCAGAGCCAATAGCTGTGGGATAGAATATAATTTCTGCACCTAATAAAGCTAAACAACGGGCAGTTTCTGGATACCATTGATCCCAGCAGATACCAATCCCGATTTTCGCAAATTTGGTATTAAATACTTTAAAACCAGTATCTCCTGGGTTGAAATAAAATTTTTCTTCATATCCTGGTCCATCAGGGATATGCGATTTTCTATACAAACCAAGGACTTCGCCACTAGCGTCAATAACTGCAATTGAATTATACCGAGCCTGATTGCATTTCTCAAAAAAACTAATGGGAATAACTATATCCAACTCTTTAGCAATTTTTTTAAAATGGTTAATTGCTAAGTTTTTTTCTACTTCAGTTGCAAATTTATAATAATCAGCAATTTCTTGTTGACAAAAATATGGAGTTTCAAATAACTCTTGAATTAGAATAATATTACTACCTTGGTTTTTAGCTTCTCTAACCAATTTTTCTGCTTTTTTAATATTTTCTTCAATATTCCATATATCATCTTTATTACATGCCATTTGCGAAGCTGATACTTTAATTAATCTACTCATTTTCTACTACCTAAAATCTTTTAAATATGTGGCATTTGTTGAGTAATGCAATGAATGTTACCCCCACCACGAATTATAAAACTACCATCAACTTGAATAATGTTCCTATTAGGGTATAATTCTTGAAGAATTCCTACCGCAATTTTATCTGTTTTTTGAGCACTATCGCCAAATACTGGTAAAATTACCCCCCCATTTACAAGATAGTAATTTATATAACTTAAAGTTAGTCTTTCGTTATTATAATAAGTAATTGGTGGTTGAGGTATTGAAATAATTTCAAATTTTTTACCCAATGCATCTGTAGCATTTTCTAAAATATTAAGATTTTCTTTATAAATAGAATAATTGGGGTCATTAATATCGTTACATGATTGTATAGCAATTACATGTGGTTTGACAAAGGTGGCTACATTATCAATATGCCCATCAGTTTCATCACCAAATAACCCCTTTTTTAACCAAATTATTTTTTTAATCCCAAGGTACTTCATTAAAACATCTTCTATTTCAGTTTTACTCAAAGAAGGATTGCGATTAGGGTTAAGCAGACACTCTTCAGTGGTAATTAATGTTCCTAAACCATCAACATGAATTGAGCCTCCTTCTAAAATAATATTTGATTTAAAATTTTTGATATTTAGTAAATTTAATAAGTTTGTAGCTACTTTTGCATCATTTTCATAAGGAATATATTTATTGCCCCAAGCATTAAATTGCCAAGATATTCCAGCTATTTCTTTTTTATCATTAATAACAAAAGTTGGGCCATTATCGCGCATCCATGAATCATCATGCTCTAAGCTTATAATATCAATTGTGCTACTACATAGCTTACGAGCTTTATTTTCTAACTCTTTAGAAACAATCATACTTAGAGGTTCAAATTCAGAAATTTTATTTGCAACATTTGCATATGCTTTTTGTGCTTCTGGAAAAAGATTTTTCCAAGCGGTTTTTCTAACTGGCCATTCCATAAAAGTCCGTTGTTTTTTATGCCACTCAGCAGGCATATAAAATCCTGCTTCTGTTGGGTAATTCATTTTTTAATAATCCCTTAATTGTTAATAAATAATTTATTTAAGGCATATAGCCATGATTTAGATAAACATCTAGGGCATAGCTAGCACCCAGAAATGCAGGAAATTCATCAATTATAACAAATATAGGCATATTAGCAAGAAATGGTCTATACCTGCCTTTATCTTCAAATCTACTTCTAAACTCTGATTTTAGAAAATAATTTAAAATTTTAGGAATAATTCCCCCACCAATGTAAACACCGCCAAAAGAATTGGTAATAACTGCTAAATTAGAGGCGACAGTCCCAAGCATGCGGCAAAATGTATCGATACTTAATCTACATAACCAATCTTCTCCAGATACTCCTTTAGCAGTTATTTCAGCAGGGGTAGGCAATGCTTTAATTTGTCCCCCATAATACTGCAGAAAGCTTCATAAATTAATTGTATACCTGGGCCTGAGACAAAGCGTTCAGCAGATACATGGCTAAATCTTTTATGGACAAATCGCCATAATTCAATTTCTTCATCACTAACAGGAGGAAAACTAGATCTGCCACCTTCTGCGGGAATTGCTAGATAACCACCCGTAGGGCTTTTAATTAATGTGGCCATGCCAAGACCAGTGCCAGGACCAATAATTGCAATAGGTTTATCAGGGTTTGCTTTGAGAAGTCCACCAACTTTTACTAATTTTTTTTTATTTATATGGGGAATTGATAAAGCAAGAGCATGAAAATCATTTAAAAATATTGTGCTATCCATATTAATTTCTGTTCGAGTTTCACTCATGGATTGCCCGTGCCAATGGCTATTTACCATAAATAGAATATCATCAATCATGGGGCTTGGGACTGATAAAGCTACATGATGAACTGAATTTAATAAAGAAATTTCTTCTAAATAACTTAAAATGGCATCTGATAATTTTAGATGATTTTTAGACTCTATAACATGAGTAAATTCATATTTGTAAGGTTCCGTTTCGATACTAAAGCGTGCATTAGTTCCACCAATATCGGCAATTAATCTAGGATATAAGCTTTTGCTTTTACTCATATAAAATAATTTCCTTAATTTCAATTTAAAATAATTTATGAATGCCAATATACGCTAATATCATTTCTTTTATCTAATAAATAACTTATTGGATAATTAAGGTTTTTATTTAAAATAGACTCTTTAAATACATTTAGTTTAATTTCATTGGATATATTTAAAAATAAGCAAGGAATATTTACAAGTCCATTTAATGATAAGCTAATTCTTTGATATTTAGCACCTATTGGGTTAGTAAGTAAATATTTATTTTTAGTATGAAGTGCGTCATCTAGTTCTGGCATATTAGGAAAAATGGAAGCGGTATGCCCATCTTCGCCCATCCCTAAAATAGCTAAATCAATTTTTTTTATATTATTATTTATATTATCTAAACATTTTTTTATATCATTTAAGTCGGATATTATACCTATAAATTTGGCCTTATGAGCATTAGATTTTAGCAAATATGTACGCACTAGATTTTCATTACTATCTAAATCGTTGGGTGATACTATTCTTTCATCTACTAAAGTAATAGTGATTTTATCCCAAGGTAATTCTAGACTAGATAATTTAGTAAATAGTGGTATAGGGCTTTTACCTCCAGATACAGCTATTACTATCTGAGATTTTGTTTTTATAGTTTGCATGATATAATCAAAAATTGCTTGGCTAAGAGCATCTATTTGTTGTTTTTGAGTAGCATATACATTCAAGTTCATAAAAATTCCTTAGTTATACTTTTATAATTTGATTATTTCCATTGGTTGATTTACTTAAATATTGATTAAAATTATTGAGTTTTTTGTTTAAAGAAATATTATTAAGAATAACTCCTTATTATACTACAAAATTTATTGGTTAATATAGAGTTAAATAGTTGTATGATGCACTTTACTTGACAATGGGCGCCAATAAAAACATATTTTGACCTGGGCGAGTTGGTATACTAATTATACCTAAATATTCCTTTTCTTCTATCATCACTGCCAATCGCTCAAATTCGATGCCTCTTTTTTTATAAATCTTATGTGTCTTTTCTAGATTCCATTTAACAATTTTTACACTAAATACAAATAGTTGTATGAAAAAAATATCTTGGAAATATAAAATAAATTGTTCAAGCCCAGAATAGTGCTATATTTTTTTAGTCATTATTTATTAAAAAAGGTATTAAATTGTATGCTTTTGCTTTATCTATTAATTGACTTGTGTTTTGAACTTCGAGCTTAGCATATAAACGTTTATTAATAATCGAGTGTATCGTACTACCAGCTATAATACTACCATTTATAATTGTTAAAATCTGGGCAATTTCTTTAGGGGATTTATTTAAAGATAAATAGTATAAAATTTCTTTTTCTCTAGCACTAAGTTTAATTTTTATCAGTTTGATTTTGCTTGGCAATTTATCTGTTATCCCAAGTTTTTCATGTAAATTTGATATTTGATATCCGTTGATTAAATGTAGAAGTTTTTCTACAAATTTTTGGAACTTTTTTTGCTCTTCAGCAATGATTTTATGTTTTTCTACTTCTAGTCTTAATTCTTCTGTTTTAACTCTGGCTGTTATATCATGACAAATACCTAATATTCCGATAGTTTTACCTTTTTCTTTGATGGGTGCTTTAATGGTTTCTGATATAATTGTATTACCGTTAGCCAATGGGATTTGTTCAACACGCTTAATAATAACCCCTTTTGACAATACAGCCTCGTCGTCTTTAATATAATTTGTAGCATATATCCCACTAGGTAAATCAAAATCGTTTTTTCCAATCAAATCTTCATATTTAGTTAAGCCAGCGATTTCTTTTAAAAACAACTCATTACAGCCAACAAATTTACTTTCTATATCTTTCCAAAATACGTAACTAGGAATATGTAACAATAATGATTCATTTAGACTTAATGACACAAAGGTCTCCTTTTTTAGCTTTTGTTAATTGATCATAATAAATATTACTAGCAAAAATATCATTTTCGTCAGGGCTCCAAATTGCATACTCTTTATCAATGATTTTATTATAAGCATGATTTCTAATTTCTAAAAAAGCACACTCTGTCTCAGTAAATAAAGTGTGATAAATATTGTGGGGGATTTCCACAAAAACAATATCCTTGGGACTCAAAATAAATTTATCAATGATTATACCAGTATCATCAAATATCAACACAATAGCTTTACCATAAATAATTGAAAACTGTTCCAATTGGTATATATTAGGGTGTTTATGTGGTCTTATGTATGCCTTTTTAGATAAGCAGTTAATAAAAGTTTGAGGTACTTCCTCAATCGACTTATTTAATAATAATGGAATGCGTCTTTTTTGCAATTCATTAGCTTGGTTTATTGTTGATTTTATCTTGTTATTAGATATTTTTTTTACTTGTATCATAATTTATCTTCAAAATTGTTACTTATTACAACTATTAATTTCTTTAAAATTTTAACATGATTGGATTTTAAAGCAAATAAGGAAAATTTCCCATAAATATTTAGACACATTACATTAATTATAAAATGTTTTAATTATAAGGGGGTAACTTGTCTTTTAATAATATTTATTGCTTTTTAGAGCTTATTGGTGAACATCTTATTGTATTATATATTGGATTAAAAAGTCTAGTGACATTTTTGTTATTAATAAAATACTTTTATTAAATCATCTACCACAGATTTTAGTTATCTTTTGTCCCAATAATTTGTATATATTATTTTTTAACTTAACTAATATAATTCTAGATGATATATTATTAAATTTTAAGGTAATAAATATGAAAACTTATAATCATCCAATTTTAACAGAAAAAGAAGAGCAAATTTTATTTCTATTAATTCATAATTACTCTCAACAAGAAATTGCCCAATTGCTTCAATACTCAATATGTGAAGTAGTAGAAATTATAGCTGAAAGTTTATGTAGCAAATTTAGGTTGCCCCGATTTTCAACTCAACTACTAATTAATAAAGCGATTGCTAAAGGTTATGCTATGATAATACCAGAGAAATTATTACCACCTAGGTTAGGTATTCAAAGGTAATTACTTTTAATGCCAATTTATATAATAAAATTCATCTTTTCAAGCTACATAGCTTATAATAACAAAGGTTTTATATGGATTGGTAAGACAAAGTTATAATACTTTTTGTGCAAATTTGTTATGATTATAAAGTATGGATTTTTTCTAGATTATAAAACAACCATTGTGTTATAAAATGTACTAATGTAGGTGCCATTAAATCATACGCTTTTAAATCTAAAAATTTAACTTCTTTTACTTCTGTTTGTGCTGTTATTTGGCCTGTCCATTTTGCTGTATAACAATTTAATTCAACATTAATATTTTCCTGCATATATGCAGGGCCTTCAAATGTAGTAAGGTATTTAATTGTTTTAGGTAAAAGCTCTATTAATAATTCTTCCCTGATCTCTCTTATTAAAGCTTGTTTTGCTGTTTCATTTTTCTCTATTTTGCCTCCTGGGAGATAAAATTTTTTATAATCATGTGTGCGTACCAATAATATTTTTTCCTTTGATTTATCTACAGCAATTAAACATGCACATTTTATTCTACTAGCCATTTTTTATCAAGCCCTAATTTTGCTACTTTATATCCTAAACTAACCATTTTATTATAACCAAGTTTAACCTTAATATTATTTAAGTGTGATTCCACTGTTCTTGTGCTACAGTTAAGCGTCTAAGGCTGTTTTACCCTCAATTGCTAACTCTAAATAATTTATTTTTTTACTAGTTAAATGTATATTATTTAGATTATGTTTATTTCTTATAGCTATTCTAATTAATTTAAAATTTCTGGGTTTTTATTACTAGAACCCATATGTGTATTGTACAATATTTTAACATTTTTAAGAGATGTTAACTTTATTTGTAATGTAAAATCCATCTGTTTTCTTATAACATCTCTTATGATATAATTATGTAATTGACTATAATTGTTGGGGGTATATTGTAATGGGTTTATTAACGGGCAAAAATATTTTAATTACAGGACTATTATCAGATAGGTCAATAGCTTATGGGGTTGCCAAGGCATGTTATAGAGAAGGGGCGCAACTAGCTTTTACATATCAATCTGATAGATTTGAAGAACGAGTAAAAAAATTGGCAGAAGCATTTGATGGGAAAATTTTTTTGCCGTGTGATGTGTCTAATGACCATGAAGTTGAGCAATTATTTGTTGAATTAGGCAAAAAATGGGCTAAATTAGATGGAGTTTTACATTCTATTGCTTTTTCACCTAAAGAAGGTTTAATGGGGGATTTTGTAGAGAATGTTAATCGAGAAGTTTTTCGCATTGCTAATGATATAACAGCTTATAGTTTTTCTGCTATAGCCAAGAGTGCGAGAAATTTATTAAGTAAAGCAAATGGGTCTTTATTAACACTTACTTATTTAGGAAGTGAAAAAGTTGTGCCTAATTATAATATGGCAGGAGTAGCTAAAGCTGCCTTAGAAGCTACAACCCGATATGTTGCTGCTAATTTAGGTAAAGATGGAATAAGAGTTAATGCAATTTCAGCAGGTCCCATAAAAACATTAGCTGCCAGTGGTATTAGTGGGTTTGGGAAAATATTAGATCATGTAGCAAAAAATGCTCCTTTAAAAAGAAATGTAACTGCTGAAGAAGTGGGAAATGCAGCGGCGTTTTTGTTTTCAGAATTATCAAGCGGTATAACTGGAGAAATATTATATGTTGATGCTGGGTATAATATTATGGCCTCAGGGTTAGAGGATTAGTATGGAAAAATCGATAGATAAGTCTAAAATATTGGATATTGCTTATCAGGTTTTTGAAGATGAAATACAAGGGATTAAGGATTTATTTAATAATATTGATGATAATTTTACTAATGTAATAATGAAAATTTTAAACTGTAAAGGTAAAGTTATCGTAACAGGTTTAGGAAAATCGGGGCATATTGGGAGAAAGGTGGCAGCAACTTTTGCTTCAACTGGAACTCCATCATTTTTTATTCATCCTACAGAAGCGATGCATGGTGATTTAGGTGCTATTGAGAATGAGGATATTGTAATTGCTATATCTTATTCTGGGGAGGCAGATGAAATATTATCAATAATACCAGCTTTGAAACGAAAACATATTCCTTTAATTGCGATGAGTGCAAATAAAGAGTCAAGTTTAGCTAAATTATCCGATTATTTTTTAAATATAAAAATTAGTAAAGAAGCATGTCCCCTAGGTTTAGCACCAACTACAAGTACCACTGCCAGTTTAGTTTTAGGCGATGCATTAGCTGTTAGTCTACTATCATTAAAAGAATTTAAAACTGAGGACTTTGCTCTATCTCACCCAGGTGGAAGCTTGGGACGTAGATTATTAATTAGATCAAGTGATTTAATGCATACGGGTAAACTCTTGCCAAAAGTAGCATTTAGTGCTACTTTAAAAGATGTAGTTGTGGAAATAAGCAGTAAAGGGTTAGGGTTTAGTGCTGTTTTAGGTCAAGATAATAAGTTAGTTGGAATAGTTACCGATGGTGATTTAAGAAGATCATTAGATAAGAGTTTAGATATATTTTCAACTACAGCCTACGACATAATGACAAAATCCCCTAAAGTTTTAAAAGAAGATGGTCTTGCAGTAGAAGCTATTGAGTTAATGGAAAAATATAAAATTACAGGATTTTTAGTTGTAGATAAAGATGATAATTTAGTTGGTGCATATAATCTACATGATTTATTAAAAGCAAAGTTAATCTAGATTTTTAAATAGAAATAAAATAATATGAATAAATCAGATATTGTAAAAAATAAAGCAAAAAATATACAGTTAATAGCTATAGATATTGATGGAGTTTTAACTGATGGTTCTTTATTTATAGGTGAAGATTTAAAAGAACCTTTAGCTAAATTTAGTATTTATGATGGGATAGGTATAAAAATTGCTCATGATTGCGGTTTAAAATTTGCCGTTTTATCGGGGCGCCAATCTTTAGGTTCTGAAACTAGATGTAAAAAATTAGGAATAGAAGAAGTATATACGGGTGTATTAGATAAAAAACAAAAATTAGAAGAAATTGTTAGCAGATTAGCTATTAAATTAGAAAATGTTGCTTATATGGGCGATGATATTATTGATTTACAAACTCTAAATATAGTTGGTTTAAAGGTTGCACCGCCTAATGCAGTGCAAATAGTTAAAGAGAATGTGGATTTTGTGACAAAAGCTTTTGGTGGGCATGGGGCTTTGCGTGAACTTATTGAATACATTTTAATTTCTCAAAATAAGTATGATGCTTATATAAAAAATTTTTTTTGAACAATATAGAATATAGAGATGAGTAGATTATATACTTCAAAATTATTTCAATTTGGAGCAATTGTAGTTGTTTCATCTTTATGTTTATTGCTTAATTCATTAACAGAAATTAATTTTGATGGGATTGAGCTTCCTAAAGATCGTCCAGAGTATAATGCAAAAGGTGTGGGTGTAAGTGTATATAATAGGAGCGGCAAATTATTATATGATTTATCAAGTGAAACTGCTTGGGAATATCCATCAGATGATAAAGTTTACTTGGATAATTTAAGTATAAACATGTATAATGAAAGTTCTGATATTCTCAAATACAATGTTTTTAGCCATAATGGCTGGGTTATTTATAATAATAAAACAGGCCTTTTAGGTGAAAGTACAGTAATAACGGTTAATGATTTAGATGCAAAAAAAATTATTCGGATATATGGCAAGCAAATTAATTTAAATTTAAACACCAATATGGCTACAAGTAGTGAAGATGTTAAAGCCGTACAAAATAAAACAAGTGTATCAGCCCATGGATTTAGTTATGATCATGATAAAAAATTCTTAGTTTTAAACTCTAAAGTTAAAGTAATATATGAAAAATAATTCAATTAAAATGTCGTTTCAATTTATAAAAATAGTAATATTTTTAACTATTATATTCCCGGTTTCTACTTATGCTTTAAAAGGAGATGAGCAGCAGCCTATAAAGATTGAGGCTGATTCAGGAACTGCAGATATGAAACAGATGATGACAGTTTTTAATGGTAATGTAATTATTACTCAAGGTTCTTTAGTTGTACATGCAGATAAAGCTACAGCAGAACAAGATTCTAGTGGTTATAGATCTATTATTTTATATGGCAAACCAGTTGTATTTGAACAGATTGATAACGATGGTGGCAAAATTGAAGGCCAAGGTAATCAATTTAATTACAATACTAAAAATAATTTAGCATTATTAACAGGAAGAGCCAGAGTTAAGAAAGGTAACAATATTATTATTGCTAATGTAATTACATATAACACAAAAACGCAAGTATATAGTGCTACTGCTCAACCATCTAATGGAGTAAATAGAAAAACTAGTGGAAGAATAACTGTTATATTGGATAAGATTAATAATGATAATAGAAAATAAACCAAAAAGTGGTTTTTTAGAAGTAAAAAATTTAAAGAAGCGCTTTAAAAAAAGAATGGTAGTTAAAGATGTATCATTTTATGTAAAAAGTGGTGAAGTAATTGGTTTATTAGGGCCTAATGGTGCTGGTAAAACTACAAGCTTTTATATGGTATCTGGTCTTTTATCTAGTGATGGAGGAGATGTTATTTTAGATGGGGTAAATATTAAAAGGTTACCAATTCATAAAAGAGCACAGTTAGGTTTAGGTTATTTACCACAAGAGTCTTCTATCTTTAGGCAAATGACAGTTGAAGAGAATATTAGAGCTATATTAGAATTAAAAAATTTGTCTAAAAAAGAAATAGATCGAGAAGTAGATAATTTATTAATGGATTTAAACATTGATCATTTAAGAGAAGTAACAGCAATGGCTTTATCAGGAGGAGAAAGGCGTCGATGTGAAATAGCACGTGCTTTGGCAAATTCTCCACGTTTTATTTTGTTAGATGAACCATTTGCTGGGGTTGATCCAATTGCAGTTAGTGATATTCAAAAGGTAATAGTATTTTTGAAAAATATGGGTATTGGGGTGATTATAACTGATCATAATGTGCGTGAAACTTTAAGGATATGTGATCGAGGATATATAATAAATGAAGGGTTAGTACTAGCTAGTGGCGAACCAAGCCTTTTAGTAAATGACCCAAGAGTTAGAGAAGTATATTTAGGGGAACATTTCAAGTTATGAATAATTTTTTGTTACCAGATGCAAAAGATGCTGTTAGTTATATTAAATCCATATTTAAATCAGAAATTCCCAAAGTTGCCGTTATATTAGGTTCTGGTTTAGGTGATTTTACAAAAATTGTTAAAATAATTCATTCTATTCCATATAAAGAAATTCCCGGGTTTCCTCATAATAATAGTGAAGTTCAGGGGCATAAGGGGAACCTTACACTAGCTATGGTAGATAATGGTAAAGAAATATTAATATTGGAGGGGAGATTTCATTATTATCAAGGATATACACCACAACAAGTTGTTTTACCAATTATAGTGCTACATTTATTAGGGGTAGATACTTTAATAATAAGTAATGCTGCTGGAGGCTGTAATCCGCATTTTAAAGAAGGTGATTTAATGATAATTAATGATCATATTAATTTAACAGGTAATCATCCTTTAATAGGGGATAATGATGCAAACTATGGACCAAGATTTTTAGATCAAACACAGCCATATAACCAAGAGTTAATTGAAAAAGCAAAAGAAGTCGCAAAAAAATTAGATATGCAATTACAAGAAGGCGTGTATATAAGTGTTACAGGACCTACCTATGAAACTAAAGCAGAGGTTCGAATGTGTCAAATTTTAGGTGCAGATGCAGTTGGTATGTCAACTGTTTATGAAGTTATTATGGCTAATTATTTTAAAATGAAAGTTTTAGCAATTTCAACAATAACAAATATGGCAACAGGTTTAAGCAAAGCTAAACATAGTCATCAAAATATTATAGATTCTGCTAATCTTATAAGTGCGAAGTTTTCTAATTTGGTTAAACAGATTATTAAAAAGTGTTAAATCAGTAAATATTACATATAGAGTTTTCTTATTTTTATAGGAGAATGAGGTGCAAGAAATTTATTTAGATTATAATGCTAGTACGCCAGTACATCCAGAGATTATTAATGATGTCCTTTACAGTATGCACACTGTTTTTGCAAACCCTAGTAGCCAGCATAAGAGTGGGAAATCTGCAGCTTTAGCAATTGCTAATGCAAGATACAATATTGCCAAATATATTAGTGCAGATACAAATGAAATTATTTTTACTAGTAGTGCAACTGAAGCAATTAATTTAGCTATTTATTCGGTGCTTTATCAGCAAAAAATTCTTAATAATAAAAAAAATTACAAATTATTATATGCAGCAACAGAACATAAATGTGTTAATAATGCATTAAATCATTGGAATAAAATATTACAGCTTGATTATGAAATAGTAGAGTTACCAGTTAATGAAGATGGTCAAGTTATATTAGATGTATTACAGGAAGAGTTACCTTTAGCATTGATGCTTTGTACAATGGCTGTAAATAATGAAACAGGGATTATCACCAATTTAAAAGCAATAAAAGAGGCCATTAATAAATATAATCAATATATTTTTTGGTTGGTAGATAGTGTACAAGCTTTAGGAAAAATAGATGTTAATTTTAAAGATTTAGAAATTAGCTATGCTTCTTTTAGTGGTCATAAAATCCATGCACCTAAAGGGTGTGGGGTATTATATGTGGCGGATAAAAATCCACTATTTCCCATGTTTTGTGGTGAGCAAGAAAATAAATATCGTGCTGGTACTGAAAATGTACCAGCAATAATTGGCTTTGATAAAGCATTAATGCTAATTGAAAAAAATAAACATTTACCAAAAAATCTTTTTAAATATCGTAATATGATAATAAATTCTTTAACAAAAGTATTTCCTAATATACAAATTAATAATAGTTACCCTAATATAGTGCCAACAGTAATAAATTTTAGTGTGCCGGAATTTTTATCAAAAGAGTTAATTAATATTTTTGGAATTTTTAATATTCGTGTTGCTGCGGGTTCGGCATGTGGTGCATTAAATTCAAAAAGTTATGTTATAGATGCTATGAATTTAGGAAGGCAAAGAGCTGAAGGTGCAATACGAATGTCATTTAGCATATTTTCTAATTACAATAATATAAGGCAATTATGTAAACGTATAGCCTTAATAGGTAAAAAATTAAATAATTATAAAAAAAATTATGAAACTAAAAGATATCAATATTTATTACATAATCAAACTCCAGTAATTAGATTTAACTATAATGGTATTAATTCATGGATTGTTGTAAATAGTGAGCAATGTGTAGTTATTGATCCTATAGTTGAACTTAAAAATAAGTTACTTAACTTTATTAACAATAACAAATTAAAAATAATTGCCATAATGAATACACATGGTTATGTAGATTATATAAATTATACCCAAGATTTGCGCAATAAATTAGATATAGTTATTGATAATGATGATGTAGATATATTGGGGTGGCCAGTTAATGAAAAGTATTTATCTAATATAAATATTGAAGGAATGCAATATCCTGCATTATTATTGGCGCAAGATAATGTGATTATTAAAGTTCCAACACCTGGGTATACTAATGATTCAGTATCTTTTATAGTTGCTAAAGCTAGGGATGGGGTATTGCTTGAAAGTCAGTTTGTATTTACTGGTGGTAATATTTTGATTGAAGATTTAGGTAGAAATAATTTTAAAATTAGTAATGCAAATAAATTATATCGATCTATTGAAAATATCTTAAAATTGGTTGATAATAATTGCATAGTATGTCCTACATATGATTGTGAAAATTTATTTGCTACAACAATGAAAATAGAACAAAAAGCTAATTCTTTAATTACTGATGTTTTACTTAAACAACAAGATATATTTTTATCAAGAACAAAACAAGTAGATTTATTTTCAGAAGAAAAATATTTTCAAGAAATATCTACTAAAGTTTATGATCCAAAGAATTGTATAATTTCAAATGTGGATGCTAAGGATATCATTAATAAAGAAAGTTATTTGCTTATTGATACAAGAGAAGCAGTAATACATGCTAATGATGTGAAAATAATACAATTTAGCAAAATAATTGGAGTTAATAAAAATTCATTTTTTAACGTCCCTTTTATTCATGTAGTAAATTTTATGTCATACTGTATAAATAGTTTTGATACAAACATACATTTATTATTTATTTGTAATTCTGGTATGACGAGTGCTTATGTTGCAAGTGCATTTAGGAGGTTAGGCTTTCTAAATAGTAATAGTATTAGTCTTGAGATTTTAGACAAATTTAATATTGATAGTGAAAATAGTTATGAAATGTATGTTTAAATAATTCTCTATTAACTCAAATTTTAAAACTCAAAGGTGCTTAAACTTAGTTTAAGCCATCATTTAAAAAATGTTTATATACATTATCTTCATATTTAATATAGTTATCAAAGAATCCAGTATACCATTGATTAAGAGAAATTCCGGCATTATTTGATTGTATTATATCCTTCCAAGAATCAATACCACCACTTCTAATTACATGAAATTCATGGTTGGGGTTTAGTTGTTTTATTATTGAAACAGCATTTTTAGCTAGAATCAGGGATTGTTGTTTTAATATTTTACCACTAACGCCACCACCAAATTTATTAGTAAAGTAATTAAATAGCTTTTGTTCTGTGATATGAATATTAGGGCAAATAGCTTTGTAATTAGTGGAAGTGTTGCCTAATACTATGCCATCAAATTGATAATATAGTAGTAGCTTTAAAATGTTTTTTAAATTATTTATTGATAAATCATTGGAAAATTTAACGGTAATAGGTAAAGGGCGTTCTCTTTTTTTTAAGAAATTTTTTGATATATATTCTAATCTATTAGCTAGATCATTATTTGCTGGTATTAAAATATTAGGGCAACTTTCATTTATTTCAATGAAATCAATTTCTTCTTTATTGTGATATAACCATAAGCTTTTGATTAAGTTTTCTAAACTCTGCTGTTCGTTTATGTCAGTTGATCTACTCACACTCCAGCCGATTGGACAATATTTCACTTTATTTTTAGTTATTATTTGTTTAGATAAAAATTCGTCACCTAAATTTGGTAGGCCAAGAAAATTTATGGCTATTTTTGAGTTTTTTAAAATTATTGCGGGGTGTAAAATATGGTTTTTATAGTTGCCTTTACGTTTATTATAAGTGCTAGTGCCACCTAAATAACCCCCGGCACCAAGAGCAGATACTAGGTCGTATCCTTCGGCATTTTTAAATATTCCTGCTAAATTCATTAAAGGAAACTGAAAAGTAAGATTCCACAGTTTTTTATGGTATATTTTATTTGGTATAAATTGGGTTTTATGGGGGGTTTTAAAAAAATTAGCTAGAAAATATTTTCTAGCTAATGAGTGAGTTTTAACTACCATATATGATGGTAATATTTTTTCTATAATGTTATAGGAGTAAAGCAATTTTATAAGTTTAATATAATTCATAATTATTTTTAAATAAAGTTTTTATGAAGTGATATTCTACCAAATATTTACCCTAAAGCATACTATTATTTTTGTAATAAAGAATTTTTATAATCATTCTTTATCCAATTATAATATTGAGCAACATTAATTGATGAGCCAGGAGAACTAGGTGTGCCACATTCTGAACCTTGACCAAATGAATGAACTCCTTGAATAGTGTATTTATTATTAATGTTTATTAAATCAGGCCCACCAGAGTCACCTTGGCAAATATGTGTATAGCCATCGCCATTATTTACTGTCCCTAATAAATTTATAATATAATTGTTTCCACTAAAAGAATCTATTTTAGCTATAGCTGAACGAAGAACGCCTGATGCTCCATTAAAAGGATCATTAATAATAACGCCAGAACCATTATCTACACCGTAGCCTATAATAAGTTCTTCAGAGCCAATTATCGGATTATTTGTTGAAACGGTAGCAATTTCAACAGCATTGCTATCAAGAGGATTAGAAAGTTCAATAATTGCAAGGTCATTAATTTGTGAGTAATCTTGTATATTTAAACCTTTATCGCTTACCCCAACTCCTTTGAAGGCATCTAAGTGTACATAAATTTTATTTGCTACGAATATATTAATATTTTTTTGCACATTGCTATCATTTAAATTTACTGGTTTGTTTGGATCTTTAGACAAAATAATCTTAATATTTTTAGGATCATGAATATTATTTATAGTATATGGTGTATTTACATTTTTTTGAGACATATCTAAGACACAATGAGCAGCAGTTAATACAGTGCTAGGACTAATAAATGTTCCTGTACAAATGAATGCATTATTGTTGCTAGTTGTGTAAATCAATGGAACCATTTTATTTAGAGTTGAATCAACAACTGGCGTACCATTTTGTATTAATTGTCTCCCTATGGCTGATACTGGATTAATTAGAGTCATACTGACGGCTAATATTATAAAAAATTGTTTTTTCATGTGTCCTCTTTCCGAATATTATTAAAAAAATAAGTTCTACACCCATTAGTAAATCATACTTCAATTATATAAAACTAGTGACATTTTTGTTACTTGACAAAGTAATTTAAAATAATAAAAGATTTTTACTAAAATTAATTGACTTGTTAGTGTTTTTTATGTTATAGTGGAGTACGGTGGGTAAAAGTGTATTGTTGTGGGAGGTTTAAAATGTTTGGTGGGGTATCTCACTTAAGTTTAGACTTGAAAAATCGTTTAGCAGTTCCCGCAAAGTATCGTGAGGAGTTGAGGCTTGATTTTGCAAATAAGGTTACTATAACTCTCGAGTCACCACAATGTTTACTAATTTATCCTGAACAAAACTGGTTCATTGTTCGTGATAAAATTCAAAATTTGTCTACTGGGGCACATCCATTAGTTAAAAGCTATCAAAGATTAGTTCTAGGTTATGCAGAAACAGTTGAAGTTGACAAGTCAGGGCGCATTTTATTACCAAATTCATTAAAAAGTCTTGCACAATTAGATAAGGATGTGGTTTTAGTTGGCATGGGTAATCGTTTTGAATTATGGGATAAAAAGAAATGGGCAGAAGAAACTAATAAAGCATTGCAATTATCCCATGATAATTTAGCACAGTTATTGACTGATTTTTCTCTATAGAAGAAAGCAATTAAGTGCATTATTCTGTTTTATTGGACGAATCAATTGAATTATTAAACATTAATCCAGATGGAATTTATATTGATGGTACTTTTGGTCGTGGTGGCCATACAAAAGAAATTTTAGCTAAATTAAGTAATAAAGGCAGATTAATTGCTTTTGATAAAGATATTGTAGCTGTTAATCATGCATTAGAATTAAATGATAAACGTTTAGAAATTATTCATGATAGTTTTGCAAATGCTTTGCAGCATCTTAAAGAACTTGGGATTGAAAGAGTTGATGGGATATTACTAGATTTAGGAGTTTCCTCTCCACAATTAGATGTTAAAGAGCGAGGTTTTAGTTTTCGTTTAAATGGAGAACTAGACATGAGAATGGATAATACTAAAGGTATAAATGCTCGTCAATGGATTAATCAAGTTGCAGAAGATGAGTTGGCTAAAGTATTATGGCAATATTCTGAAGAGAGATTTTCAAGAAAGATTGCTCATAGTATAGTTATTGAGCGGGCAAAGAAAGAAATTGCTACAACTAATGAGTTAGCAAAAATAATTTCTGACTGTATACCATTTAAAGAAAAAGCTCAGCACCCAGCAACAAGAAGTTTTCAGGCAATTAGGATTTTTATTAATAATGAATTAGGAGATTTAGAAACAATTTTATCTGAACTACCATTACTATTAAATCATGGTGCTAGAGTAGTGGTGATAAGTTTTCATTCATTAGAAGATAGAATTGTTAAAAATAAATTTAATGAGCTTGCTAGTAATAGTTTACCTAAATGGGTTGTTAGCACAGATTCTAAAAAAGAATATAAAATCATAGCTAAAAAAATTAGAGCAAGCATTGAAGAAATTTCAAAAAATAAAAGAAGTAAAAGTGGCATAATGCGTTGTTTGGAAAGAATCTAAATGATATTGCGTTTAGTTAACTTAGTATTACTTAGTATTGTAGTAATGAGTGCTTTTAGGTTGATTAATGTTCGTTATCAATCAAGAAATGCATATGCCTTACTTGCAGAATTGCAATTACAAGCAAATAAGTTAAATAAAGAGTTTACAAAATTACAGTTAGAGGAAGGCACATATTCATCCAACCTAGTATTACAAGATTTTGCTTTGCATAAATTTGGGTTAGTTAAACCTGATAAAAAGCATATTGTGGAGGTTAATTGATATGCTGGCTAATAATCAAATTCAAAAACTGTATGCTAGATCAAATTACGCTCCTTATCGAGTTAGTAGTTTTCGGCGTTATTTATCTTCATTTTGTTCTTTGAGTAGAAGTAGTTTTATTAATTGGATAGCATTATTATTAACATTAATAATTATTTTACGCTTAATTTTTTTAAATACTTTTAGTAATAATTTTTTAATGGAACAAATGAATTCAAGAGTTTTGCGTAATGTAGAAATAACGGCTATGCGTGGAACAATTAGTGATAGAAATGGCAACCCATTAGCAGTTAGTTCACCTGTTGCCTCAATTTGGGCAGATCCTAGTGCATTAGATCAGTTAACAGCAAAACAGATTAAAGATCTTGCCAAAATATTAGGCATGAAAATTTCTGAATTAAATAATAAATTAAATGAAAAACATAGGACCTTCGTTTATATAAAAAGAGCTGTTAGTCCACAGCAGGCAGCTCTTATTAAAAAATTAGCTATTCCTGGAATTTATAGCATTCAAGAATTCAAGCGTTTTTATCCAAATGGAGAAGTTACAGCTCATGTAGTTGGTTTTAATAATGTAGATGATAAGGGTGCTGAAGGTATAGAGTATGCTAATAATAATATTTTATTAGGGCATAATGGTTTGCAACACATTATCCGTGATAGACAAGGTGATGTAGTGGAAGATGTTGGTGCAACTAAAGAGGCTCAAGATGGGCAAAATGTTCAACTATCTATAGATAATCGTATACAATATATCGCCTATTCTGCTTTAAAAACTCAAGTAACTAACTTCAAAGCTAAAGGTGGTTCAAGTATTGTATTAGATGCAAAAACTGGAGAAGTATTAGCAATGGTAAATTTTCCTACATATAACCCAAATAATAGAGTGGGAATATCATTAGACAAATTAAGGAATAGAGCAGCTATTGATATTTATGAACCTGGTTCAACGATAAAACCTCTTATTGTAGCAAAAGCTATAGACGATGGAAAAGTAACTGCGAATACAATTTTTTCTACTAAACCTTATAAAATAGGTCCTAAATTAATTCGAGATGTTCATGATTCAGATTTTTTATCTGTATCACAGATAATTCAAAAGTCAAGTGATGTTGGTGTTTCGAAAATTGCAATGATGTATAAACCCAAGGATTTATGGACTTATGATACTAATATTGGTTTTGGTCAGAAAGTTGGAACTAATTTTCCGGGAGAAGCTAAGGGCATTTTGTTTCCTTATAAAAAATGGTATCCCTTAGATCAAGCTACAATGTCATTTGGTTATGCAATATCAGTTAGTTTATTACAAATGGCGCGTGCTTATACATTATTTACTAATGATGGTTGTTTATTGCCTATAAACTTTTATAAAAACAATATTCCTGATAATTCGACTAATGAAAAATGTGTGCAAATTATATCATCACGAACAGCTTCAATTATGAGAAATATTTTAATGGAGGCAACTGACTCAGATGTTGGAGGAACTGGTATTAAAGCACAAGTAGATGGATATACAATTGCAGGTAAAACAGGAACAGCGCATAAGGCAAAGAGAAATGGATATTATGCTGATAAATATGTAGGTTCGTTTGTCGGTTTTGCACCAGCTAAAAATCCAAAGATAATTGTAGCTGTTATGCTAGATGAACCTCACGGAAATTATTTTGGGGGAGTAGTAGCAGCTCCAGTATTTAGTCAAATAGTAGCTTCAACATTGCCTTTATTAGGTGTCAAACCAGATAAGGTTAGTAAATAGATGTTAATATAAAAGAGAAAAATTATGTTTTCTAATGATGGCATTATAAAAAATAAAACACTTACCCAGATAATTAATAAGCTGGGTGATTTGCTATTTAAACATGATTTAATTATTGATAGTAGGAAAGTGACAAAAGGGAGCATATTTTGTGCATATCCAGGTGCAAATTCTGATGGTAGAGATTATATTGAAGCTGCAATTAAAAATAATGCAGCTTTTATATTATGGGAAAGTGAAAAATATGAGTTTAAATTTAATATTCCGAATCTTTCTGTAAAAAACTTAAAATATTATGTAGGTATTTTAGCTGCTATTGCGATGAAAAATCCAACTAATAAATTTAAAATGTTAGGGGTAACAGGAACGAATGGAAAAACATCAATTACTTATTGGTTAAATCAAGCATATATGCTATTATCAAAAAAATCTGCAATAATTGGGACAACTGGAGCTGGGATTTATCCAAATATAAAGGATTATGCAATGACTACCCCAGATCCAATTACGCTACAAAAGCTATTAGCTGAGTTTGCAAAAAAGAAGTGTGAAATAGTGGCTATGGAAGTATCTTCTCATGCATTAGATCAGGGGAGAGTAAATGGTGTAAATTTTAATACAGCTATTTTTACTAATTTAACACAAGACCATTTAGATTATCATAAAACGATGAGTAATTATTTTCAAGCAAAAAGAAAATTATTTTTTTGGAATGATCTACTTAATGCAGTAATAAATATTGATGATAAATATGGTAAAAAATTATATACTGAATTATCTAAACAAAATAAAATTAAAGTAATTAGTTATGGTATTGAGGAAAATTTTACGCAAAAAAATAATAAAAAAGTTTTAGCTACAAATATAAAATTAGGCATGCATGGGACATCATTTCGCTTATGTTATGCGGGTGAATATAGAGATGTTATAGTAAAATTGATTGGTAAATTTAATATATATAATTTATTAGCTGTTATTGGTACTCTTATTCTTGATGGTTATTCATTAGATAATATAGCTGATATACTGCCTAAATTAAAGCCAGTTTTTGGGCGAATGGATGCAATTTTTACTCCTAATAAGCCTTTAATTATTATCGATTATGCACATACTCCAGATGCTTTAAAAAATGCATTATCAACTCTACAGCAAGTTGAATTACGGGGAGAATTATATTGCATTTTCGGTTGTGGCGGTAATAGAGATGTTAAAAAGCGGCCTTTGATGGGAGAAATTGCTACAAAATTTGCTGATCATGTAATCATTACTAGTGATAATCCAAGAAATGAGGATCCTAATGCAATTATTAAGCAGATTCAAGCAGGAATTATACAAAAGAAAAAGTATTTAGTAATAGCCAATAGACATTTAGCAATTACAAAAACAATAAAAAAGGCATCAGCAAATGATATAATATTAATTGCAGGTAAAGGGCATGAAACTTATCAAGAAATAAAGGGGATTAAGCACCATTTTTCTGATTATGAAGTTGCACAAGAGTTTTTAAATAAAGTAGGGGGATAAATGATTGAATTATCATTAGAATATATAGCTAGAATGTGTAAAGGCAAGCTATCAGCAAATGCAAACCCACAGCAATTAATAAATGATGTAGTAATAGATAGTCGTAAAATCAACTCTAATGCTTCTGTATTATTTGTTGCAATTATTGGTGAGAATCAAGACGGACATTCATTTGTAGATTCGGCTCATAAAAAAGGGTGTTGTGCTTTTATAGTTAATGAAAAATTTAGTTTAGACATACCTAATTTAATTTATGTTAAAGATACTACTCTTGCACTAGGAGAATTAGCACATTATTATAGACTAATTTTTGATATTCCAGTTATTGCAATTACTGGTAGTAATGGTAAAACTACAGTAAAAGAAATGCTAAAAAGCATTTGTATTGAAGAATTTGGTGAAAAACATGTATTAGCTACAGAAGGTAATTTAAATAATCACTGGGGAGTGCCATTAACATTATTGAAATTATCAAGAGAGCATAAAGTTGCAATTATAGAAATGGGAATGAATCATAGTGGTGAGATGTATTATTTATCACACATTGCTATGCCCACAATTGCTGCTATAAATAATGTTATGTTAGCACATATTGGTTTTTTTTCAAGTTTATTGGGTATTGCTCAAGCAAAAGGTGAAATTTTTCATGGATTAATGGCAAATGGTGTTATGTGTATAAACTTGCAAAGTGATTATGCAGCAATGTGGATAAAAGATTTGAATTATAGAAATTTAGAAATTTTGACTTATGGTAAAGAAGGCTCAGATTGCTATATAGAATCAATAGGGAAAGAAGATGAATTAATTATATCTAGTATTAAAGGAACAATTATTACTAAATTACAGGTTTTAGGAAAACATAATCAAATGAATGCACTTACAGCATCAATACTAGCCTTGGGGATTGATTGTAGCGTAAATAATATTTCTCTAGGTTTAGCTAATTTTAAAGGATATAAAGGAAGGCTTGAAAGAAAAACTGCCTTTAATGGAGCAATAATTATAGATGATAGTTATAATGCTAATCCCGATTCTGTAAAAGCTGCCATTTTAGCAATTGAAAAACTACAAAACCCACATTGGTTTATATTAGGAAATTTAGGAGAATCAGGAGAATTTAGTAATGAATTGCATAAAGAAGTAGGGCGGTTTGCACTAGAGAATGGAGTTGATTTTTTATTAACTGTTGGTGATTTAGCAAAAATTGCTGGAGAGTGTTTTGGAAATAAGCATATACATTTTGATTCTTCTATTGATATAGTAAAATATTGTAGAGATTTTTTGCCTAAAAATGCAACTTTATTAGTAAAAGGTTCTAATGCAAATAAACTAAATGAAGTTGTTTCTCAGTTAGTAAAAGATTAGAGTAAACTATTCAAATAAAATAATAATTTAAAGGAATAACTTTATGTTATTGATATTAACCCATTATCTAGCAAAGTATGTAAATGGTTTTCGAGTATTTGATTACGTTACGTTTCGTGCATTATTAGCATGTTTATTTTCTTTATTGATTTCTATAGTTATGGGTAACAAAGTTATTAATTGGTTAATTACTCTTAAAGTAGGACAAAGTGTAAGAGAAGATGGTCCTGAGGCACACTTAGTTAAAACAGGAACTCCGACAATGGGAGGGGTATTAATCATTTTGACTATTATCATAACCAACTTATTATTTTCTGATCTTAGCAATTTATTTATATGGTTATTGCTATTTATTTTAATTGCTACAGGAGCTATTGGTTTTGTAGATGATTATAAAAAGGTTGTATTTAAAAATTCTAAAGGATTATCAGGAACTAAAAAACTTTTTTTTCAGTCTTTAATTGTAGTTATAGCGGTTTTATTTTTAATATATTTTATAAAGCTACCAAACACAACGATGGTAGTAGTGCCATTTTTTAAATCAATTGCTTATCCATTTGGTACTTTAGGTTTTCTGATTCTTACTTATTTAGTAATAGTTGGCAGTTCTAATGCAGTTAACCTAACAGACGGTTTAGATGGTTTAGTTTCATTTCCCGTAATTACAGCATCAATTGGTTTAGGGATATTTGCTTATATTGCAGGAAATAAAGTATTTTCTAGTCATTTGTTATTACCGCATATTCCTCGGGCTCATGAAATTGTAGTATTTTGTGGCAGTATGGTTGGTTCTTGCTTAGGCTTTTTGTGGTTTAATGCATATCCTGCTCGTGTATTTATGGGGGATGTAGGTGCATTAGCAATTGGAGCTGTTTTGGGTGCAATTGCTATAATAGTGAGGCAAGAGATTGTTTTTGCTGTAATGGGTGGATTATTTCTTTTTGAAGCTATCTCAGTAATGCTACAAGTTGCCTCTTTTAAGTTAAGAAAAAAAAGAATTTTTCTAATGGCACCTGTGCATCATCACTTTGAACTAAAGGGCTGGAAAGAAAACCAAGTTGTAGTTCGTTTCTGGATTATTAGTATTATTTTATTATTACTTAGTTTATCAACTATAAAATTAAGATAAAAAATATGATGAAAGTTTTAAAATGGTAAAAGAAATAAACAGTGATGCAAAAGATTTAATTTCCCATTTTCAAGATTATAATTTTGCTGTTATAGGTCTTGGGGAAACTGGTATATCTATCATTAATTATTTAATTTATAAAAAGGCTAAATTATTAAAAATCTTTGATACGAGAAAAAATCCACCTCATCAAGAAGTGATCAAAAATTTATCAGCTTTCCAGCTTCATTTTGGTAATTTAAATTATAAATTATTTGATGATATAGATGTAATTGTAATTAGTCCAGGTATATCTATTTATGAACCCGTTATACAGAAAGCAGTGCATAGTGGTAAATTGGTAATTGGTGATATTGAATTATTTGCACTTGAAACTAAAAATTGGAAAAGTAAAAAAATTGCAATTACTGGTAGTAATGGCAAAACTACCGTTACAACTTTAAGTGGCTATATTGCTCGAGCATTAGGAATAAATACACTGGTTGCAGGCAATATTGGTGAACCAGTATTAGATAGTTATTTAAAGATTGTACAAAATAAAGAACAGCAACCAAGCTTAATTGTTCTTGAATTATCCAGTTTTCAATTAGAAAGCACTTATAGTTTAATGTTAGATAGTGCTACAGTTTTAAATATTTCTGAAGATCACTTAGATAGGTATAGGGACTTATTGGAATATGCTTATGCCAAATCAAATATTTTTAATAATTGTAAAAGCCAAGTATTAAATGCTAATGATGTATTTACTTTAGCAATGAAAAGAAGTAAGCAAGAACAGATATATTTTGGTATTGAAAATTGTGAATTTTGTTTAAAAATAGTTGAAAAAGAAATGTATTTACAAATTGGATCTAAACCATTTTTGAAAGTTAAAGATTTACAATTAATGGGACAGCATAATTATCTAAATTGTTTAGCTTCCTTAGCTTTGCTTCAAGCAGCTGGAATCAAAGTTGAAGATAATAAAGTAAAAGCCGCGCTAAGTAATTTTAAAGGTATAGAACATCGTATGCAAAAAGTTCTAGAGCATAATGAAATAATTTTTATTGAAGACTCCAAAGGAACTAACGTTGGTGCTGTTGTTGCAGGGGTTAGTGGCCTAGATATGCCAATCCATTTGATTTTAGGTGGAGATGGCAAAGGTCAAGATTTTGCACCATTGCGAGACTTAGTTTTAAAAAAATGTAAATCAGTTGCTATTATTGGTCAAGATAAAAAAATTATTAATAAGGTCTTACAAGAATTATCAATTCCCGTACAATGTTTTAATTTATTGCAAGAAGCAGTAAAGTTTAGTATTAGTAATGCTAAAGCGGGGGAAGCAGTAGTTTTATCTCCAGCTTGTGCTTCTTGGGATATGTTTTCAAATTATAAAGAGCGTGCACAAGTATTTATAGATAGCATTTATGAAAATATTAAATAGATTATTTAGATCAACAGATGATGAAAGTATTCAATTATTGGATGATAAGATTTTATTTTCAGCGATTTTATTAATAGCAATAAGTATGATTATGGTGTATTCCGCGTCAATTGCGTATGCAGCACATGACAAGCTAATCCATAACCAGTATTATTATTTAATTCGCCATTTATTTTATATAGTAATTGGTTTAGTTGCAGGTATTATAGCTTTTATTTTACCTACTTCATTTTGGCGTAAATATGCAACCTTTATGGCCTTAGTTATAGTTTTTTTATTAATTATAGTTTTAATACCTCATGTCGGTAATGTTGTAAATGGTTCAAGAAGATGGATTGGTGTAGGAATGCTCCATATGCAACCATCTGAATTTGCAAAACTTTGCGTGGCAATTTATTTATCTGATTATGTGTGTAATAAATATTTAAATCTAAAACATTTTTGGACTGACTTATTTCCTGCATTAGGGGCTATTTGTGGTATTGCCTTATTGTTACTCTTAGAACCAGATATGGGTTCAGCAACTGTTATTTTTATTATTGCACTTAGTATATTTTTTATGGCAAATATTGATAAAAAAATAATTTTTTCTTTATCAATTATGGGGTTAATTAGTTTCATTGGCTTAATAATAATAACGCCATATCGTATGCGTAGGGTATTAGGTTTTATTGATCCTTGGCAAGATGCTTTAGGTAAGGGTTATCAATTGACACATTCATTGCTAGCTGTAGGGCATGGAGGCTTATTTGGTGTGGGAGTAGGAAACAGTATTGAAAAGTTATTTTATTTACCAGAAGCACATACAGATTTTATAATGGCAATAATTGCTGAAGAATTTGGTGCTATTGGAATTGTAACAATATTAATATTATTTTGGATTATTTTTTATCGAGGTTTTAGTATTATTGGTAGCGAAGCTAGAAAACTAGGTAATAGAAAATTTCAATCACTTCTAGCTCAAGGAATTAGTATTTGGTTATTTTCTCAAGCATTGATAAATATAGGCGTTACAATTGGTATTTTACCAACTAAAGGTTTAACTCTGCCTTTTGTTTCTTACGGAGGTAGTTCAATGCTAGTTAGCTGTATCGCTCTTGGGATATTACTTAAAATTGATTATGAAAATCGAGAAATTAATCGAGAGCTAATAACAAATTTAGAAGATAAAATTACAAATTAATTTAAAAATCCCAACTTAGGCTAAGTTGGGATTTATTAAGGATTTTAGAATATATTAAGAATTTTTATTAGCGCGTTTTCTATCAATTTCATTAAGATGGCGCTTACGAATTCGAATACTTTTAGGTGTTATTTCAACTAATTCATCATCATCGATAAATTCAATAGCACTCTCTAAAGTTAATTTAATAGGTGGAGTTAGTCGAACAGCTTCATCTGTTCCGGAAGCTCTAACATTAGTTAGCTTTTTTCCTTTAATTGGATTTACAACTAAGTCATTATCTCGGCTATGAATACCAATTACCATTCCTTCATATAATTTATCTCCAGGCGATACAAACATGCGTCCTCTATCTTCTAGATTCCATAATGCATAAGCCACTGCTTCACCATTTTCTTGAGAGATTAATACGCCATTACGTCTTCCGGGAATATCTGCTTTTATAGGACCATAATCATCAAATAGATGTGCCATTAAACCAGTTCCACGAGTTAAAGTTAAAAACTCACCTTGAAAACCAATTAAACCGCGAGCAGGAATACGGTATTCTAAACGAGCTCTTCCTTTACCATCTGAACTCATATCTACTAATTCACCACGTCTGCGACCCAATTCTTCCATAATCGAACCTTGATGTTCTTCTTCAATATCAACAGTTAGTAATTCATAAGGTTCACATTTTTCACCATTTATTGTTTTTAATACCACATGTGGTTTTGCCACTGCTAATTCAAAACCTTCACGGCGCATATTTTCAATTAATATTGTTAAATGTAATTCACCTCTGCCTGACACTAGAAAAATATCGGAATTGTCAGTATCTTCAACTTTAAGTGCTACATTTGTTAATAACTCTTTGTTTAATCTATCACGAATTTGTCTACTAGTGATAAATTTACCTTCTGTTCCGGCAAGCGGGGAAGTATTAACTTGAATATTCATGCTTAAAGTTGGCTCATCAATGATAAGCATAGGTAGCGGTTCAGGTTGATTAATATCACAGATTGTAACGCCAATATTTAATTCTTCAATACCATTTATTAAAACAATATCACCAGCTGATGCTTCTTCTACATTTATTTTATCGAGGCCACTAAAAATTTGAACTTGGTTTATTTTAGCTGTTTTTCTTAAGCCATCTATTCCATTAGCAACTATAACTTGTTGATTTGCTCTTACTTTACCGCGACGTATTCTCCCTACACCAATTCTCCCTACAAATGTTGAATAATCAAGTGCAGCAATTTGTAATTGTAATGATCCATTTTCATCTTCATTAGGAGCTGGAATATTTTCAAGTATTGTATCAAATAAAGCATCCATATTATTTGTTATTAAATCTTTATTAGTTGTAGCAAATCCTTGCAATGCTGAAGCATAAATTATAGGAAAATCTAATTGTTCATCTGTAGCACCTAATTTATCAAATAGATCAAAAGTTTGATTAATTACCCAATCTGCCCTTGAACCAGGGCGGTCAATTTTATTTACTACAACAATTGGTTTTAAACCTAATGCTAATGCTTTTTTAGTAACAAACCTAGTTTGTGGCATAGGGCCTTCAACAGCATCAACTAAAAGAAGCACTCCATCAACCATACCAAGAACTCGTTCAACTTCTCCACCAAAATCAGCATGGCCAGGAGTATCAACAATATTTATTTTTGTACCTTTGTATTCAAGAGAGGCATTTTTTGCAAAAATAGTAATTCCGCGTTCTTTTTCTAAATCATTGCTATCCATTACTCGTTCAGATACAACTTGATGAGCAGAAAAAGTACCTGTTTGGCGTAATAATTTATCTACCAAGGTTGTTTTACCATGGTCTACATGGGCAATGATTGCAATATTTCTTAAATTTCTCATATTAATCCATAAATTTCTTATTTTAAAAATAAGAATATCAAAACATTTTAAATGCGCTTAATTTATATATAAAGCAATTATTATAACATATTTGCTTTAATTAGATAATGGGTAACAATAATTTACAACGGTGGATTCAAGGATCAAAGGAAACTATCAGTTTAAAATTTTTAGCTTTGTTGTATTGAATTCGTTGCAAATACTTATTTATAACCTCATCAGGGGTTAAATAATTTAGAGATTTTCTAGGTC
>CAYZUJ010000007.1:0-4249 GCA_964481375.1 uncultured Neisseria sp.
CCAGAAAATCGTCCACGTAATTCTTTCATTAAGTTTTGACCTTTTTCAATACTAGTTCGAAAATGTTGTGTCCCTTGAGCTAAATCCCCCTGATGTAAATAGTACGGTTTAATTTTATTTTGGATGAAACATTTCATTAATTCGCTTAAAGTCTCAATATTATCATTTATTCCTTTTAATAATACAGATTGACTTAATAATGGAATGCCATTATCAGTTAAATTTTTGCAAGCACTTTTAGATTCTTCAGTAAATTCCTTTGGATGGTTAGAATGTATAACAACATATACTGGAATTCGTTTTTGAAGAACTTTTATCATTTCCGAATTAATACGCATTGGATCAACAATAGGTATTCTTGTATGAATTCTAACTACTCCTAAATGCTCAATTTTGGTAAGTTTATCAAGTATCTCATTCAGTTTGTTTGGTCTTAAAATGAGTGGGTCTCCACCAGTTAAAATTACCTCCCAAAGTTCCTTATGCTTTTCTATATAATCATATGCTAATTCTAATTCTTCTATTGACATAACTTTAGAGCCAGATCCAACTTTTTCACGTCTAAAACAAAAACGACAATATACTGGACAAACATGTACTGGAGTTAATAGACATCTGTCAGGATATCTATGAATAAGCCCTTTAACAGTCATATGAGGATTATCACCGATTGGATCTGATTTTTCTTGTTTGATTATATTTAATTCTTCTATAGTAGGTACAAACTGCATTGCTATAGGATCATGTTTATCATTTTTGTTAATATGTTTATGCATATGACCAGTAATTGCTAAAGAAAAATTTTCAAGTACTGGTTTTAATTCAGTAACTTCAAGATTTGAAATTAATTTATTATCATATAAATCTTTTAATGTGTGTATAGGTTTACTCATTTAACTATTTTCTTAAAATAACTTATTTTTAGATATTTACTAAATAATATTAAAGTATGGAAATATACATTAAATTAATAATTAAGTCAATATATGTTATAACATTTTATTTTTTATAATAGATTGTTATTATTAACAAATTTAACTTTTATTTATAAAAATTATGAAAAGGTATTAACTTATATATCCTTTATTTTATTTAATCTTAATTAAAATATTTAATATTTTTTAAATATTAAAATACTTTACATTAAGTAAATCAATATTTTTAATAATTTTTAGAAGAGTATAGTTAACAAGTTATATTTTTTAGTTACTTTGACACGTTAAAATAGTTGCAGGGCTTTCGACATGCAGGATTTTCCTAGACAAGCCCTTCAAAAATCTGGTTAACATTCGGTTTATTTTTTTAGATGCAACTGCCTGCAACTCTTTCAGCTTTAAATGATTTAATTTAAAGATTTCGTATTAACGAGAGTTAACTTTTACATATGTTACAGTTTATCTAAAATCATCATATTTTCTGTATCATGTTTGGATATAAAAGTTACATAAGTCGGTAAAATCTCTTCTGGTATATCTTCACTTGAAGTTAAATAAGAAAAATCATTAATTTACTTTATTTGTATTTAAAATATATAATTCTCTAATGGCTTGATATTAAAGAATTTTAAGCTATAAATTAATTTGCAACTATTAAATTACGTATGTTATTATCACTAACTATTATTAAATGGCTAACTCTAATATAATAATTATTAGTAATTTAATTTTTGTAAATTAGTCAATTATTTTAAAATAGATATGCTAATTATAAACAAAAAATATGTGGAATTCTGCAAAATATAAAAAAATCAATCTTTAAATCTTGAGGAAAACATAGAAATATAAGCAGTTATGCATCATGCAAAACTTATAAAATATGTGATTTTATCACTTTAAAATTTCAAAAATTGTTTCTGGTAATTATTTAAAATAGATTTTTTATTATTAGATTTTAGGAAATATCATGGTCATAGAAAAACAATCATATTCAGAATGTATAAATAAAACAATCCTACAGTTAACCCATCAAAAACTGCTTCACGAATTTTTTGAAGATCAAAGTTTTAAAACTCCTAATGCTGAAGCTGTTAGATTTGCACATTTAAGCATTTCTTACAAAGAACTAAATAGGCGTGCTAATCAACTTGCACACTATTTACGTGAGCAAGGGGTTAAATCAAATGAATTAGTTATTATTTCTATGGATAGATCAATAGACTTAGTGATTGGACTATTAGCAATTTTGAAAGCTGGTGGAGCTTATGTACCAGTTGACCCTAACTATCCAGAAGAGCGAATTAATTATATTGCTACTGATTCACAAGCAAAAATACTTATAACAAATCGAACTATAGAACCCAAATTTGCTAACACCCATGTAAATAAGATTTATATTGATAATTTTAAGTTATTTGAAAAATATAATAAAAATAATCCAACACATGTTAATAGAGTTGATGATGTATGTTATGTGATTTATACTTCAGGTTCAACAGGAACCCCTAAAGGCGTTGCTAACATCCATAAAGGTATAGTAAATAGAATTTTATGGATGCAAGATAAATTTAATTTATTACAATCTGATATAGTATTACAAAAAACTCCTTTTAGTTTTGATGTTTCAGTTTGGGAGTTTTTCTGGCCGCTAATGACAGGAGCAATTTTAGTTATGGCTTTGCCAGAAATACATAAAGATGCATATGAATTAGCTAATTTAATTGAGCAAGAAATGATTACTACCATTCATTTTGTTCCGTCAATGTTAAGTTTATTTTTAGAGGCAAATATATCAAAAAAATGCCAATCTTTAAAAAGAGTTTTTGCTAGCGGTGAAGCATTATCTTATAATTTAAAAAATAAGTTTTTTACTCAATTTAATTGTGAGCTTTACAACCTATATGGACCAACTGAAGCAGCTATTGATGTTACCTATTGGAAATGTAATCCTAATGATAAACTTAAAATCGTTCCAATTGGTTATCCAATTGCTAACATATATTTGTATATTTTGGATAAAAATTTACAAATAGTAAGTCATGGTGAAACAGGCGAATTATTTATCGGCGGTATAGGATTAGCAAAAGGATACATTCATAAAAAACAGTTGACTGAAAAAGCATTTATCCCTAATCCGTTCAACAAAAGTGTTAAAATTTATAAAACTGGCGATTTATGTAGATTTTTAGATAATGGGGCAATAGAATATATTGGTAGAATAGATAACCAAATTAAACTTAGAGGGTTTAGGATCGAAGTAGGTGAAATAGAGCATGCTATATATAAAAATCCAGCTATTAAGAATGTAGCTATTATTGTTAGGGAAGATATACCAAAGCAAAAATATCTAGTCGCATATTTGATTTCAGATAATAAATCAAATAATTTAAAACAAGAACTTATTAGCTTATTAAAAACTATGTTGCCTGAATATATGATTCCAAGTGCCTTTATTTTTATGGATGAATTTCCGATAAGTCCAAATGGTAAATTAGATATTAAAAAATTGCCTCAACCATGTAAACGTGATAAATTTATTGACTATGAATATGTTCCACCAAAAAATATTTTAGAAGAAAAAATCCAACAACTTTGGCAAGAGATTTTTAATTTAGATTCGATTGGAACCACAATATCTTTTTTTTATATTGGTGGGCACTCTTTACAAGCTATGCAGTTAGCATTAAAAATTAGGCAACGACTTGGAAAAGCTATTTCATTAATAGAAATATTAAATTATCAAACTATAGAACAACAAGCAGAAGTTATAGCAAATAAAGAAATAAAAAATGAATCCTTAAAATATATTACCCCTGATTATATAAATTTATTTACTCCATTTCAGTTAACTGATATTCAAAAAGCCTATTTTTTAGGAAGAAGCAATGCTTTTATGTTGGGTGGAATAAGATCACATATTTATATAGAAAATGAAATAGAAAACCTAGATGTAACTCGTTTAGAAACTGTGGTTAATGCTTTAATACAAAAACATGGCATGTTACGTGCAATTATACTTGAGGATGCAACTCAAAAAATCACAAATGGAAGCTATTACTATCCAATTAAAATAAACAAGGGTGAATTAACAGAAATTCGCGAACAAATAGTTAATGATTTCAAAGCATATAAGAATAATTCATTGTTTGAAATAAGTTCCACTACAATAACTAAAAACAAATCAATTGTGCATTTTTGTTTTGACTTATTAGTAGCAGATGGAACTGGATTAGAAGTATTTTTTACTGAACTTTCACAATTATATCAAGATTTAAATGTAAATATTACCACTCCATTGATTTCCTATCGTGATG
>CAYZUJ010000007.1:4259-9280 GCA_964481375.1 uncultured Neisseria sp.
ATTGATTCATTACCTGAATCACCAAAACTACCTTTAGCTAATTTAAAAAATGTTGAAGAAGCCGCTACTAAATTTATTCGTAGAAAATTTTCTGTATCTGCAGTTGAATGGTTGTCTTTTAAGCAAGTAGCAGCTAAAATCGGCATAACTCCAGCAGTTTTGCTTATGACGGCCTATGGAGAAATTATTAAAACCTGGAGTGATTCGCCACATTTCACTCTTAATTTAATGTTTTTTAATCGCCCCCCAATTCATCCAGATATTGATAATATTATTGGTAATTTTAGTTCCACACTACTTTTAGAAATGAATCTTTCAGGATCAGCTTTGTTTACTGAGAAAGCAAAAAATATTCAAAAACAACTTATGAATGATTTAGAACATAATGAATTTAATGGGGTTAAAGTATTAAATGAAATTAATCGTCGTAAAGGTGGTTCTAATTCTGCAACAATGCCAGTAGTATTTGCTTGCGCACTGAATCTAAAACCAATAAAAACTGCAGATATGAAGTTATTTAAATGGTATGGCAATAAAGTAACGTATAGTCATTTAGAAACTCCACAAGTATGGTTAGACCATCAGGTATTTGAAGATGACGACGGAAGTCTATGTTGTATATGGGATAGTAGAGATGCATATTTTCCTATTGGGTTAATTGAAAATATGTTTAATAGTTATAAAACTTTATTACAAGAGATTAGCCAAGAAAAATTATCTATAGGTAGCTTAACACCAACACAAGATATTGAAAAAATTGAAGCTATAAATAATACTTTTGAACCTGAAATTAATGAACTTTTACATACAGGAATTTTTGAACAAGCCAAACAAACCCCAGATAAAGTTGCCTTGATAACCCAAGAAATATCTATTACTTATAAAGAACTAGTAGCAACATCTTATAGTTTAAAACAAAAACTTATTGAAGTTAAAGTAAAACCAAATGATTTTGTTGGCATAATTATGGAAAAGGGTTGGGAACAAGTTATAGCTGCTATTGCTGTTTTAAATGCTGGTGCGGTATATATACCAATCGATGTATCTTTGCCTGAAGAAAGGATAAGACAAATAATTAATAATAGTAATTGTAAAGCTATATTTCTACAACAGCAATTAAAATTTGAATTAAATTTACCTAAAATACTAGTAACTACAATAGAAAATAAAGATATAGATAATTTACACTTAATTCAATCTCAAAAACCTGATGATTTGGCATATATAATTTTTACCTCTGGTTCAACAGGAATACCAAAAGGGGTAATGATTAGTCATAAAGCTGCACTAAATACAATTGCAAATATAAACAAAAAGTATAAAGTTACAACTAAAGATAAAGTTTTTGCCATATCTTCTTTTTCATTTGATTTATCAGTTTATGATATATTTGGTTTGCTAAATGCCGGTGGACAATTATATATACCGACAAAATCTGAAATAAAAACCCCTGAGAAATGGGTTGAAATAATTGAAAATTTTAATATAACTATTTGGAATTCAGCTCCAGCATTAATGCAACTTTTTATGGAGATCGTTATATTAAAAAAACCATTAAACTCAAATTTACGTATTGTTTTATTAAGTGGCGATTGGATACCGTTATGGTTACCAGAACAAATTAAACAATACTTTTATGCTCAAGTTATTAGCCTTGGAGGTGCAACAGAAGCATCTATTTGGTCAAATTTTTATGAAATTGATAAAGTTGATCCATCATGGGTAAGTATTCCCTATGGTAAACCATTACCTAATCAAAATATGTATATACTAGATGATAATCTTGATTATCGTGCAAATTTTGCAACTGGTGCAATTTATATTGGAGGTGTTGGGTTAGCTAAAGGATATTTAAATGATAATGAAAAAACCAAGAATAGCTTTATTTTTCATTCTAAAATGAATAAACTTTTATATTATACGGGTGATCTTGGTAGAATGTGTTTAGATGGAAATATTGAGTTTTTAGGGCGTAAAGATTTACAAGTTAAAATTCAAGGATATCGAATTGAGCTGGGAGAGATTGAATCCGCAATTACTTTAATACCAACGATTAAACAAGTTATTGTGCGTGCAACAGGAGATAAAACTCAAACTAAAAAAATAATAGCATTTTTTACTGCAGAAAAACCTTTAGATGTAAATTATATAAAAGATAGTTTAGCAACAAAACTACCGGCATACATGATTCCTTCCCATTTTTCTCAAGTTGAATCTTTTCCATTAAATATAAACGGAAAAATTGACATTAATCAACTTATAAATAAAATTAATTTATTGAATAAAAATATTAACAATTATGAAGCTCCTAGTAATGCAATTGAAGAAAAAATAGCTACTATTTGGTGTAAATTATTAAATGTTAAAAAAGTGGGTCGTAATGACAATTTTTTTGATATTGGAGGTAATTCTTTTGTAGCTTTTCAAATGATTCATCAAATTAAAAAAGAATTTACTCACTCTATCTCATTAACTACTGTATTTCAAAAAGGAACTATTAAAGCAATTGCAAAAGATTTATCACAAATAGATATAAAAGTAACCACACCATTAGTTATACTCAAACAAAATGGTAGTAAAGCTCCACTTTTCCTCATCCATCCATCAGGTGGTGGTGTATTATGTTATACCGATTTAGTTAAGGAGTTTGATGATGATCGCCCTTTTTATGGATTACAACATCCAAGCTATTTAGGCAATAATATTAATTTTTCAACATTAGAGTCTTTAGCTACTAATTATTTAGAAGTAATTCTAGATAAATGTCCCGATGGTAATTGTTGGATTGGAGGATGGTCATTTGGGGGGGTGGTATCTTTTGAAATAGCAACTAAATTAAAAGAAAAAGGTATAACTCCAAAACCATTAATATTAATTGATTCACCATCTCCTATAATGCACGAAATACCAAATGATAAAGTTTTATATGATTGGTTTGTAGAAGATTACGGAGCTCATTATCCATTGTTAGAAGAATCAGAAAAAGTATCTCTTTATAAAGTATTTAAAAATAATATTACAATATTAACAAATTATGTTCCGTCAATCTCTTCAATTGATATTATTCAATTAAAAGCTCAACATATAACAATTAATCAACTAAAATTACATAATTACAACCAACGAGAAGATTGGGGATGGAGTAAATTTAGTTCCGGAAAAATAAATAATATTATATTTGATGCTAATCATACATCTATAATACAATATCCTAATATTAAAGTTTTAACTCAAAAACTTTTACAATTAATAAAAGAAAATGAGTAACTACAGCATAAATTAACAATTTTTAAGAAAAGCAAATTAATGGAAAAATTGATATATGGAATCTGTATACCTATAACGTTTATACTTCTTTGGAGCAGTGGATATATTTTTGTTGAAAGTGGTTTACGATATAGTACACCTTTATTATTTTTATCATTAAGGTTTATTATTGCAAGCATCATTTTAGCAATAATTTTATTAATCAGAAAAACTAAGATAGAACTCACAATTAAAGAAACTATTCAAATCAGTTTAACTGGAGTTTTGTTGCAAGGTGTTTATTTAGGATTTTTTTTCTTTGCACTAAATGAAAAAGTCTCGCCTGGAATTTTAGCTATTATTTTAGGTGTACAACCCTTATTTATTGCAATATTAATCCGTGAGAAATTATTAATTCGACAAAAATTAGGCTTGTTTTTAGGGTTTATAGGCTTATCTTTAACAGTAGGTAATATTATCTTTAATGGTACTATAAATTTTTTGGGTATAACTAGTGCATTTATGGCGTTAACTGGTATAACTATTGGAACAATTTTGCAAAAAAAATATTGTGTTAATGTGCCATTAGATTTAAAAATGTTTATTCATTATTTAATAAGTGCATTATTAATTATAATAGTTTGTTTATTATTTGAAAAAGCTCATGTAGTATGGACATATGAATTTGTAATTTCATTATTATGGGTTTCTATTATAATGTCAATTGGAGCATTTTATTTATTTTTTGCATTATTGAAGTTAGGTAAAGCAAGCAGTGTAACTAGTTTATTATATTGTGTTCCACCAGTAACTGCAGGTATGGATTACTTAGTATTTCATAATTCAATACCATTCTATTCAATTATTGGCATGATGTTTGTTATTATTAGTTTAATTTTAATTCATAAGCGAACTTGATAAATGACAGAAAGTAATTCTATTAAGTTAATAGCAGTTAAAGTTAATTTTGATTTTAATTTTAAAAAATATCTATATTTATTAAATACTCATAGTCAATCAAAGATATTTAATTATAAATTCTGGCCAGAGCAAATTATTGCTTTTACTTCTGAAATATTAAAATATTATTATTTAGCAAGTTATCTTGAAATTAACCCTAAAAACATATCTCTTAATTATAATGAGTATGGTAGACCACACTTAATAGAAAATTTATTGAACACTGATTTTAATATTTCACATAGTGGTGATTATGTGATTATGGTAATAGCTCATAATACTAAAGTAGGAATTGATATTGAACAAATAAATCACAGTATTGAAGTAAAACAAATATCAAATATAGCATTTTCTGAAGTAGAAAAAAAATGGGTAGGCAATGATATTGATAAATTCTTTATCATATGGACTAAAAGAGAAGCTTTATTAAAAGCTTGGGGAACTGGATTTAGAAATAATGATTACAATAAAATAAATCTAATTATTAATGAACCTCAAAAATTAGGCTGGTATATTCATTCACAATGTATTTTTAATACATATTATTTATCTATATGCTTACAAATAACTGATTATTGTATTTAATATGCGTTATATTATTTTACAAAATAAAAACCTATAAGTTTATTTTTTATTCTTAACTATCTCTATAGCATCAATACTTTCAAAAACCATACCTAGAGAATCCTTAATATTTTTTATATTATGCGGATTAGATACTTTAATGCCTAAATAAATATTTTCATATTTTAACATATCAAATGCTTTATTAATTTCTTTATAGCCAAATATGCTTTCATTTGGTTATTAATTTT
>CAYZUJ010000007.1:9290-34797 GCA_964481375.1 uncultured Neisseria sp.
CATTAATAAAATTAGCTGGAGGCATATGTGTATCTGCCCAAGCTCCATAAATACTTTTTTGATTATCTGTACAGCCTGAAAAAATAAAGCCTCTAAGTAATTTACTCTCTATGGCTTTTTGAAGGTGTTTTAATGGACCATTTATTGAACGCGTTTCAATTGCAGACCGACCCCAATTGAGCACTAAACCGTAATACCCTATTAAATTAATAGTTTCTATTTCGTCTTCAAGAGTAAGAAATCCTTTAATTGCCTCATACTTATGAATATAAGCATCACAATGCTCTATATTTAATTTTATATCTCCCCAGTCCATACTAATAATTTCATCTAATGATTTTTTCAGAGATAGTTTACTACCTCTTATATTATTGTAAGAGTTTTTTGGAGCAGAATGTAAATGAATTGTTTTAATAATATTTCTACCAAAAATTTGATTTAGCTTTTTAGCATATAGATTAACTTTTTCTATTATTAAAACCGCCTTATAACGATCAGATTCATTAATACTAGCTAGACCAATATTAGGATTAATTTGAACTGCCTCCATAAATGCAGGTAAAGCTGTAATAATTAATTCCCAATGATCTGGAATATTGTTTAATAACCAATTTATAGAATATTTTTCTGAATCAAAAAAATATGGATGTTCAATTCCACATATTTCAGACCTGCTTGCTATTTCTTTAAAATATGCACTTTCAATTATTTCACCACAAGAAGGTGAAGCAGCATAAGCTGATAAAAAATAACCCTTTAACATATATTTTCTCACTTTATCCTAATATAATATTTTACTATAAATATTGCTATATATTTATTTTTGCACATAAAATTAAAAAGTTAATTTAAAATAGAAAAGTCATATTTAAAAGTTTGCTCCATTCACCTAATATTAAATTAATTTAGTTAAACCTAAACATAGTTTATAAAAATAATTTAATTTAAACTTGTTCTATAAATAAGCTGAATTTATAGAGCATAGCTTATATTTTTTCTTCCCGCAAAATTTCCATATTATTATCTGATGATTTAATTTTTTCATTTATATTTAGCTTAATAGATTGATTTATAGGAAACACATAATTTGCCATTTTTACTGAATAAAAATCTTTTATAGTTATAGTTTCCAATTTAGCAAATGATTTAGTAAATTCTTCCGGTATTATATGATTAATATTTAATTTTTTTAACCTAGGTAATTTTACCAACTCTTCCCATGTATGATTTAATATCTCTTTTATTGGATTATCATTTAAGTTAATTGCTCTGAGATTTTTTAATTTTTCAATTGCTCCTACTGGTATTTTAAATATTTTATTTCTAGATAAATCTAGTTCTTCTATGTGAGATAATTTTTCCGAGATTTCATCAGGCCATTCTACTAAATTTAAGTTCCTTAAATTTAAGCGATTAGTCTTATACTTTAAACAATATTTTATTCTTGCTTCTAAAATATCTTTTTTAGGAGCAAATATACTCCATAACTTATCATATTCTAATTGATTAAAAACTTTATTGCTACCTTCGAGTAATTCTTCTTTATTTTCTTTAATCATTTCTTTTCCTCTATTAGCAATAATCGAAGGTATAGCTTTTATCTTTTGTAAATGATGTTTAGTAATATATTTATAATCATAACTCGTACGCTTTTTATAATAAAACATTTGCTTAATTTCTTCTAATGATTGTGTATCACTTGCTATACCAAATAATTTAAAATTACGATGTTTTGATATACGAATTAAATTGTTAATCCAAATTTGAACCTTAACTCTATTATCCTTCATATATTCTTCATATTTATCATAATTAAACCATTTATTAAAGTTTCCATACTTAAATTTTCGCGTTTGCTCAACAAAATCCTCTAATATTTTTTTAAATAAAGCTAGATCTTCTCTAGACTCTATACTATCAATTATTTGATTAATATATATTGTTTTTGACTTTACTAATGTTGAAACATCTTTATAGTTAAAACTAGGCTTATTAATTGGTTTGATTAATTTTGTGTTTATATTCATGATTAAATTTTTTGCTTTCAATAACTGTTTTGATTTAATTATTATCAATTAATTAATACTATATTAAATGCATTATTAAAAAGCGTTATTGTAATATAATCATGCCTAATTTTAGCAATAGGTAAATTTTACTATTACACTCTTTTTCTATTTAATAAACACCTTTATAAACTCTTGACTTTTATAGCTTTTAATACTAATTTTTAAGCTTATTTTATTTTAATTTAATAATCCTTATAAAAAGTGATAAATTTGTTACTTACATTTATATATCATATAAAAGTAAAATTTAGCTTAATTTAATAATAATTTTGTAGTAAGGAATATAAAATAATATAAAAAATATTAACCTATGTTAAAAAATAAGTATATAATTTAAAATTTTCCAAGGAATATAAAAATGCCAATAAATAATAATTCTTTAATAAACAGTCGCAATATAAGGTTCTCTAATACAAAAACTTGCTTAGAAATAGATAAAAATAATGAATTAAAAGAAGATACATACTATTTTACACAAAAATTAAAATCAGCTACTAATAAATTTTGGCAATATTTTGGCTATAATTCAATAACAGAAAATAATTTAGAAACTATTCTAAAACATACATTTAGCCAATTAGAACAAATTACAAATAAGAACCAACTTTTAACAAATGAGCAATTATCTGAAACAACTGTAGAAATTGAAAATATTCTTAAAGATGAACATTTTAAACATTTTTTAAATAGCAATAGAGGTGTTAATGCACAAAAATATTTAGAAAACATTCAATCTAAGCTTGAAGAAATTCACTTACAAGATATTTGTAATCGCATAAATGTCCTTTTAACAGATCAAAAATTATTGGAAATAAATTTGGAAATCCAAAATATTAAACCAAAAGGAAAAACAGCAAAAATACTTTTAGATAACATACATCTTAAATTAGGAAAGATGCCCAATAACAAAGCTATCAAAGAATTTATTATTAAAGAATCAACAACAATACAATATAACTTATTAAATATAACTAAACTTAACCTTAATTTAGATAATTATCCTTTACTTAAGGAAAAATTTGAAAATATAAAGCAAAGAACCAATGAAATTAATGAAGCAAACAATAAAATGCTTTATAAATCTATTGAATTAATAGAAAGTTATTATAAAGTTAATGATAATTTAATAGAAAATATTATTAATGAACAAGAGAAAAAAATCAAATCTAGAGTTTTTAAAAGAAAAGCTGATAAACCTAAGTCTGAAACATTTCATAAATCTATTGAATTAATGAAAAATAATGATAACTTGATAGAAGACAAAATTAAGGAACTAATGAATAAGTTTCTTATAATTTCTAAAAGCAATAGTACCCACGCTAAGTCAATAGAAAAGCAAAAATCTTATAATTCTTTACTAGAACAAACCCTAAAAAAAGAATTCTGTAAGAAAACTTTAAAAGGATTCCCTGAGATTTATTCTCCACACCTTAATTCTAGCGACCAGAGTTTTAATAGCGATAAGCCAATAGAGAGAAAATTAAGTTTTTTTTAATTTGAAGCTCTTTTTAACCATGAAGCTGCCTCTCATCACAAGAAAGCGCAGCTTCATGTATTACCTCTGATAAAGTAGGATGTGCATGAATAATACGCGCTAAATCTTCACTACTTGCCATAAATTCCATAGCTACTACTGCTTCACTAATTAATTCTGAAACATACGGTCCTACCATATGAACGCCTAAAATGCGGTCAGTATTTTTATCTGCTAAAATTTTTACGAAACCCACGTTATTACCAAGCCCTAATGCACGACCATTAGCAATAAAATTTGCTATACCTTTTTTATATAAAATTCCTTCATCTTGCAATTGTTTTTCAGTTTTACCTACCCAAGCAATCTCAGGATTAGTATAAATAACCCAAGGTATAGTATTAAAATCAAAATGAGGTTTTTGCCCAGCAATTCGTTCAGCTACAATAATCCCTTCTTCAGACGCTTTATGTGCCAACATTGGCCCACGCACACAATCCCCTACAGCCCAAATATTCTTAAGATTTGTCCTACATTCATTATCAACTTCTATAAATCCCTTTTCATCCAGTTTAAGCCCAACTTCCTCTGCATTTAAAGTTGCAGTATTAGGAACTCTACCAATAGCAATTATTAATTTATCACAAATTAATTCATAATTTTTACCATCTTCAAAATATTTAATATTAACTTTTGTATCTTTATTAACAATATTTTCAATTTTTATATTGTTTTTAATACTAATACCCTGCTTTGTTAAATTTTTATATAATTCTTTTGCAATTTGTTCATCTGCAGATGGTAAAAATTTATCAGATACTTCTAAAACTTTTACTATACTACCTAATCTTTGCCATACACTTCCTAATTCTAAACCAATTACTCCTGCACCTATAATACAAAGTTCTTTAGGAGCACTAACTAAATCAAGTGCACCTTCATTATCCAGAATACTTTTATTATCTATTTTGATTTGAGGTAAATTCCTAGGGCTAGACCCCGTAGCTAAAATAACATTTAAAGCAGATACTTCTTGAATATTACCTTTATCATTAATTTTTATAATCCATTTACCGTCCTTTTCTTTAGTTAAGCTAGCTATCCCATGTAATTCAGTAATTTTATTTTTTTTAAATAAAAATGAAATACCATTAGCATTTTTACTAACAATTGATTCTTTCCTTTCAATCATTTTTTTTACATCAATTTTGGGATTATCACAAGAAATTCCGTGATCTTTAAAACTATGAAGGAGTTCAGCATAATTTTCAGAAGACTGCAATAATGCTTTAGAAGGAACACAACCTACATTCAAACAAGTTCCGCCTAATGAATATTTTCCCTTACGCTCATAACTATCAATACATGCTGTTTTAAAACCTAACTGAGCCGCTCTAATAGCTGCGACATAACCGCCAGGACCCCCACCAATAACTAATACCTCAAAATCCATATTTCTTTTAAACCTCTAATAACAATCTGGTAGGATCTTCAAGAGCTTCTTTCATTAGCACTAATGCAGATACTGCCTCGCGACCATCAATTAATCTATGATCATATGACATTGCTAAATACATCATTGGTCTAATTACAATTTCTCCATTTTCTACTACTGCTCGTTCTTTAATTGCATGCATTCCTAAAATAGCTGATTGTGGCGGATTAATAATAGGTGTACTCATCATAGAACCAAATGTTCCACCATTAGTTATAGAAAAAGTTCCCCCAGTTATTTCTTCAATTTCTATTTTTCCATCTTTAGCTTTTTTGCCAAAATCAGAAATTGATTTTTCAATTTCTGCAATAGTTAAACTCTCAGCATTCCTTAGAATTGGTACTACTAAACCTCTTGGACTACTAACAGCAATGCCAATATCAAAATATGCATGATATACAATTTCATCACCATCAATTGAAGCATTAATAACAGGGAATTCTTTTAAAGCATAAATTACAGCTTTAACAAAAAACGACATAAACCCTAATTTAACATTATATTTTTTTTCAAATTTTTCTTTATATTTAATGCGTAAATCCATTATTGGTTTCATATTAACTTCATTAAATGTGGTTAATATTGCATTATTTTGCTGACTTTCTAATAATCTTTCTGCTACTCTTTTACGTAATCTAGTCATAGGTACACGCTCTTCTAAACGAGAAGAACTATTTTTATTTTCAATTACCCCTAATACATCTTCTTTAAGAATTCTCTCTCCGCGCCCAGTTCCTGAAATCTTATTTATATCAACATTATTATCTGCGGCAATTTTAGATGCTGCTGGCATAATTGCTACTTTATTTTCTTCCACTTTTGGCGTTTGAATAGATATATTTTTTGTACTATTTTCTAAAGATTTTTCTATTATTTCATTTTTGGAATTATTTTTTTCACTAGAATCTTTATTTGGTGCTTTTACATCAGTGTCTAAATATGCAATTACTTGCCCGCTTTTTACTATATCACCAGTTTTTCCTATAATCTCAACTAAGGCACCATTTTCTGGAGACGGTAACTCTAATACTACTTTGTCAGTTTCTATGTCTATTAAATTTTCGTCTCGATTAATAAAATCTCCAACTTTTTTATTCCATTTTAATAAAGTAGCTTCACTTATAGACTCAGGAAACTGTGGAACTTTAATTTCTATTTTCATCAAAACCTCGCAATAATAACTTTCATGTAAAATAAAAAGGTGTAAGATTTTACACCTTTTTATTAGCTATGTGCTTCAATATAGTCAATTGCTTGTTTAACATTAGTTATTTTTTCAGCATCTTCATCAGGGATTTGACAATTAAATTCCTCTTCTAATGCCATAACTAATTCAACGGTATCTAAGGAATCTGCACCTAAATCTTCTACAAAAGATGCATCAGTTTTAATGGTAGACTCTTCTATACCCAACTTTTCTGCAATAACCTTTTTAACTCGTGCCTCTACATTTTCCATATTTAATACCTTTCTAAAAACAATACGAATACGTTTCTTTATTAAAAACATAATACTAAGGCGTTATCTTAAAACATGACTCATTATCAAGTCAAATTTATTAAAAATGATCCTATGCTCTTAGTAAAATAAGCAATAAAGTCATTTATTTTTAAAATTAAGAGTAAAAAATTTACCCTGATTGCACTATTATATAGTAGAATCATCATTGCTAATGTAAATTATGTAAATTAACAAAATTCGCTTATGTTATTTTTAAGGAGTTTATAATGAAAAAAATAATTTCTATAATTGTGCTTTTATTGTCAGCAATAGGCGCTATTAACTGGGGATTAGTCGGAGCTTTTAACATTGATTTAGTAGCAATGTTATTTGGAGCAATGAGTTCAATGGCTCGCATAATCTACATATTAGTAGGAATTGCAGGAGTAATTTTATTAGTTGGTGGCTTTAAATGCATGTCTATGATGAACTGTGACAATAATCAATGTTCTCCTAAAGATTCAATGTAATATTAAAAATTAATCACTACTATTGGATTATAAATAGTAGTGATTAATTTCAATGGCAACAGAACAATTCTAAAATGTGTTATAATCTTTCCTTAGAACTAAATCCTAAAATAATATAAATACCATAATAAAATAATAACGACAAAGCTTAAATAAGAAAAGAATATAAAGGAATGGAAAAAGATTTAACGATTGATAACGAAATTTGTTATCTTGATGAATTAATTATAGAAGGATTAACCACTGATGGCGTAAAATTTAGGCCTAGCGATTGGGTTGATAGATTATGTGGGATGTTAGCAGTTTTTGAAAATCAAAAAGTGTCATACTCGCCTTTTTTAAGACCGATGGTATATCAAGAAATGAATTGTGTAGCTATAAAAAAACAGCTTCAGGAAGTTAGCCCAGACATTTTCAATTTTATTATGCAATTTGCAGCTGATAATAAATTACTTGTAGTTGATTGTGCGAAGTTTAAAAATCAAATTAATCAAAATGCATAATTTATTAACTTATTTACACCCTTTATATGATTAAATTATTATAAGTAAGCATGAAAAAAATATTAATTTTAAATGGCCCTAACATGAACATGTTGGGAAAAAGAGAGCCCTCTATCTATGGGCATACAACTTTAGAACAAATTAATGATAATTTATTTCAAATCGCCCAAAAATCTAATATTAATATTGAATTCTTTCAAAGCAATAGTGAAAGCGAATTAATTAATAAAACCCAAAATATCATAGATCATAATTTTATTATTATTAATCCAGCAGGCTTTACTCACAGTAGTATAGCATGGCGCGATGCACTATTGATAATAAAAAAACCATTTATTGAAGTACATACAACAAATATTTATAGTAGGGAACCTTTTAGGCATGTATCCTATTTTTCGGATATTGCAATCGCTGTAATTTCTGGGTTAGGTGCAAAAGGTTACGAAGCTGCTTTAAATTATGCCATTGAATATTTATTAAACAATAAGGAGTAACTATGGACTTAAAAAAAATTAAAGCCATTTTAGATCTAGTAAAAGAATCTGGTATAGCTGAATTAGAGATAACTGAAGGAGAAGAAAAACTCAAAATATCTACTGTAGGAACACAAAGTCATTCTGTTCAATATCAACCTGTTTTGCAACAACAATATTCTCACGTAGCACAACCTCATCATCAACCAGAAAATGAAATTCTTGCAAATAAAAGCGTTGAAATTTCTAAAGAAGTCAATTACATTAAATCCCCAATGGTCGGAACATTCTATACTGCTTCATCACCAACAGCTACTCCATTTGTAGAGATAGGAAAAGAAGTTAAAGTAGGACAGGTTGTATGTATTATTGAAGCAATGAAACTAATGAATCAAATTGAATCTGATAAATCAGGTGTAATTACTGAAATACTTGTAAAAGATGGTGCCCCTGTTGAATATAATCAACCATTATTTGTTATAGAGTAATAATATTATGTTTGAAAAAATACTAATTGCAAACCGTGGAGAGATTGCTTTAAGGGTTCAACGAGCTTGTAGAGAGCTTGGCATAAAATCGGTAGTAATTTATTCTGAAGCAGATAAAGATGCAAAATATGTAAAATTGGCAGATGAAGCGGTGTGTATTGGTCCTGCAAAATCAGCACAAAGTTATTTAAATATTCCATCTATAATTTCTGCTGCAGAAATTACAAATGCTCAAGCTATACACCCAGGATATGGATTCTTATCAGAAAATGCAGAATTTGCAAAACGAGTTGAAGGAAGTGGTTTTACTTTTATAGGCCCAAGACCAGAAGCAATTGCTATAATGGGAGATAAAGTTAAAGCAAAAGAAGCAATGATTAAAGCTGGAGTTCCTGTTGTTGCTGGTTCTGATGGTGAATTACCTCTTGCACATAAAGATGTTATTAAAATTGCTAAAAAAATTGGTTATCCCGTAATTATAAAGGCAGTTTCAGGTGGAGGTGGTCGTGGCATGCGAGTTGTACATCACGAATCTGAATTGATAAATGCGCTTGATATTACTAGAAATGAAGCACAAGCTGGATTTGGAAATCCTGCAGTATATATGGAAAAGTATTTAGTTAAGCCAAGACATATAGAAATTCAAGTTTTAGCTGATGAGTATGGGAATGTAGTTCATCTAGGAGAGCGTGATTGTTCCATGCAAAGGCGCCATCAAAAAGTTATTGAAGAGGCTCCTGCTATAGGTATAACTGAAAAAATTCGTAAAGAAATTGGTAATATTTGTGTTAAAGCTTGTAAAAATATTAAGTATCGCGGAGCAGGTACTTTTGAATTTTTGTACGAAAATGGTCAATTTTATTTTATTGAAATGAATACAAGAATTCAAGTTGAACATACAATTACAGAAATGATAACTGGTATTGACTTAGTTAAAGAACAATTTCATATTGCAAGTGGTGAAAAATTACGTTATAAACAATCTGATATAAACCTAAAAGGTCATTCTATTCAATGTAGAATTAATGCAGAAGATCCTTTTAGCTTTGTTCCTTCTCCAGGAAAAATTGAGCAGTGTCATTTCTCCGGTGGGAATGGAACTAGAATTGATTCTCATGTTTATGCTGGTTACATTGTCCCCCCTTATTATGATTCTATGATTGCTAAAATTATTGTTCATAGCGAAAATAGATTGGAAGCTATTAATAAGATGAAAGGTGCTTTACTTGAGACAACTTTTACAGGTATAAAAACCAATATACCTTTGCATTTAGAAATTTTAAATGAGCGTGGTTTTATTGAAGGTGCCCAATCTATTCATTATCTTGAGCAATATCTTAAAAAAAAATAAACCTATGAGCTTTAAGCAATTAATTATTAATACCAATTGGCAACAAGCTGATAAATTATCTGATATTTTTTTAGAATTAAATGCTTTATCTGTAAGCATTGAAGATCAATTTGAAGGAACAGATTTAGAACAAGAAATTTTTACCGAACCAGAATTAGATAACTCTAATTTATGGGAAAATAGTAAAGTAATTATTTTATTTAATAATGAAGTTGATATTGAATCCATAATAATAAAAGCAAAACATTTATTGGGAAACGATTTTAACTATACTACTGAATTAATAAACAATCAAAATTGGGTAAAACTTACTCAAGACCAATTTAACCCAATCAAAATAACTGATAATTTCTATATTGTTCCTTCTTGGCATCTTTCACCTAATTTAAATGCTACCTCTATTATTTTAGACCCCGGTCTTGCTTTCGGTACTGGTTCTCACCCTACCACTTTTATGTGTTTAGAATGGTTATCATTTAATGTAGATAAATTACCCGCATCTACTGTTTTAGATTATGGTTGCGGTTCAGGAATTTTAGCTATTAGTGCCAAAAAACTAGGAGCTAAAAAAGTCACTGGTGTAGATATAGATGAGCAAGCAATATTAGCTAGTAATAGCAATGCTAAAATTAATGATGTAAATATTGAGTTTAAGCTTCCTAAAAAATTGCCTAACAAAATTAAATATGATATAGTTATTGCTAACATTTTAGCTAATCCTTTAAGAATTTTGGCACCCATATTAGCAGACCTTACTAGTAAAATACTTTTATTATCAGGAATATTGGATACCCAAAGCGAGGAATTAAGCAGAATATATTCACAATGGTTTAATGTTAATGAAATAAATTCTAAAGATGGGTGGATATTACTAGAGTGTACTAAAAATAACTAATAAAGGGTTATTATATGGGAAAAAAACTAAAAGGATATTTTACAGTAGAAAATATATACCAAAAATCCAATAAATTCAATAAATTAAAATCAAACTTTGAATTACTTGAGCAATTAAATGTTATTTTAAAACAAATTATTCCTACTAACTTAAATAATTGCTGCCATATTGGCGCATTTGATGCAGAAAAAAATCTTATAGTTTTATTTGTTAATGAACAGCCAGCTTATCATATTTTACGTAATATCAGTTCTAATATACTTAAAGATTTTGCAAAAAATCAATTTATTTTTGATAGTATTTTAATTAAAACATCTTTAGCATATTCTAAAGCAACTAATAAACAAAATTCCCTTGAATCGGAAAAAGAAATAACTTTTTAACTTTAATCATTTCGAAAAACAAAATACCAACCAATAGTAAATAAAATAAGTGTTGGACTAACTGATGCAAATATAGCATTCCAGTTAAATAGTAAAGCCATAAATCCAATTAACTTTAATGTAAAAAAATATGAAACTCCAATTATTATTCCTATAAATAACTTACTTCCTAAATTAATATTCCGCTTATTATTAGGAATAAAAGCTAGCGCAATTAAAGCCATAGAAATACATGCAATTGGATATAATAATTTATTCCATAAAGCAACTTGATATCTTTGCGTAGATTGATTATTTATTTCCATATGATGGATATATTGGATTAATGAAAAAGCTGACATTTCTTCTGGAGTTATAATCAATACGCTAAAATAGCTTGGCTCTATTGAAGTTTTCCAGTTATAAAGCGGTATTTTTTGAATTTTTATATTTTGCCCAGTAAAATCTTTTATAGTGACATTTTCTAAATTCCAAATATTTTTCTTGTAATCGAATTGTCCTATATCTGCATTTAAACTATATTGTAATTTAGAATCAGAATTATAACTAAATATATTAACCCCTAAAAGAGTATTATCTGGCATAACTTGCTTTATATTTACAAAACTATTTTCACCATCTTTATTCCAAATACCAGAATTTAATTGATTAGAAATAATTTCTTTTGTTTTATTTTTTTTATATATTTGGGCAAAATGATTTGCTTCAGGAGCTAAAATCTCACCAATAAAAAAAGTTATAATGCTAAACATAAAACCAAAACAAAATAAAATTTTAGCAATTTTTTTTAAAGAAACCCCCGAAGTGCGCATGATTGCATATTCAGAGTAATTAACCAAACTAAGCATAGTTAACATTACACCAATTAAAACCGCTAAAGGAATAAATAAATAAATATAATTAGGGATAGTTGCTATAACAAAAATTAATAAAGATAATACATCAAATTGACCTTTACCTATATCACCAGCAGTTTCAATAATATTAAAAAATAAAAAAAAAGAAATTAGAATTAATAATGTAATAAATGTATTAAATGCAGCTTTTTTAAAAATATAGGCACTAATTAATTTCATTTATTTTTCGTCCAAAAATAACCTTTCGGCAAGGATTTTAGGTAAGTTAAAAATAAAGCCAGACTTAAAATAATTATATGAATTAAAAATACAAAATATAATCCACCAAATAATTTACCACGTCCAATATAACTATTTAAAGTAAGAATACAATTATTATATACGCTATATATTACCGGAGGTAAAATAAAAACTAAATTATTTTGCACCCTACCTGTTTGAATACTAATAGGCACACAAAGAAATGCCATAATAAACATCATTATTGGAATTGAAATACGCCACGATAGCTCAGATTTAGCATTATTGCTTTTTTCTTTGATTAACTGTTCTATTGAAGAAGTTGGTGGATTAAAGGCATTTTCTGATAAAGGCTTATATTGATTTTTAATACTTACTCTAAATTCCTTAAAACTTAAAACAGTATTATTTTCATTTAAATTATTTAACTCATATCTATAACCATTTTTTAAAATGATACTAATTAATCCATTATCATCATCTACCCTACCTTCTTTAGCAGAAAGATTATAAATAATATTATTATATGGATATTGAATAAAAACTTTTTGAGCAAATTTTGATGAAAGCGAAAAATTTTCAATATAATATACTTGCCCATCATTTTCTTTAAAAACCCCTGGAGCAATAAAAGATAAAGCTTGTTGTTTAACAAAAAAATTTTCATAATCATTTTTTTTCTGTGATGCCCAAGGTGTAACAAACATTGAACATAATGCACAAATTAATGTCATTGGTACTATAAAATAAATTGTTTGCTTTAACCAATAAAATGGCGATAAACCTGAAGACTGCCATATAGCAAACTCATGATCTTTACAATAACGGTTAATTGTAAATACTATAGAAAAAAAGCAAGCTATAGTAAAAATCATGGGAAAACTGGCTATTGTTCCATAGGTCATCAGGGCTAATAAAGCATTTCTAGGAATATTTCCTGATACAGCTCTATCTAATAAATGAAAAAGTTCTGTTAGTGGAAGAATAAATACCAATACTATAAAAATTTTTGTTGCGGTATTTACTAATTCTGAGTAAAAAACTTTTTTTACTAACATATTTTGATGCTATAATTTCGTTAAAATCTTATTGTATTCTTACAAGATTTTAAATCTGTAAGGCTTTTATTGCAATACGTTATTTTATCACTTCTTACTATTTATTTTACTATATTAATATTTTTGGGTATAAACTAAGAAAATGAAATTTAAACTGCAACATTCAACAATAGAAATTACTAATATATCAGATTTAAAAAATGATATACAAATTATTTTTTCTTTTAATGAAAAAATACTTCCTAATGGCAGCAAACATTTTACTAAAACAGCTATAGGTAAATATAATGATTTAAGTGAAATTGGCTCAATTTGCCCTGCCAAAAAAAATGAAAATCTTTTAGTATTAAGTCTAGGAGAAAAAGAAAACTTTAAACTATCTAGTTATATTAAAGCTCTCAAAATATTAGCTTCATATTTTAGTAAAAATAAAAAAATCATAAGCGTTGATATTATTCTTGAAGAACAAATTGCTAAACTTTTAAACTTTAACACCGAAAATTATATAGAACAAACTATATTAAATTTACTAAATGGAATGTACTATTTTGACGAATGTAAATCAACAAAAAAATCGTTATCAATTAAGCATATAAATTTTGTAACTAAAATAGATGCAAATAAATCATTAGAAAACTCTATATTTTTACTTGAAGGCGTATTTTTATTAAAAAATCTTGCCAATAATCCTGCTAACATTGCAACTCCATCATTTTTAGCAGAAACTGCTAAATCTTTTAGCAAAGCTTCTAAAAAAATTTCCATTGAAATTTTAGATAAAAAAGATATAGAAAAATTAAATATGAATACTTTTTTAGCAGTTGCTAAAGGTTCATTAGAAGAACCCAAATTTATTAAAATGAAATATAGAGGAGCAAAAGATAAACAAAAACCTATAATTTTAGTGGGCAAAGGTATTACTTTTGATTCTGGTGGCATATCAATAAAACCAAGCGCAAATATGGACGAAATGAAATTTGATATGTGCGGTGCAGCTACAGTAATGGCTACATTTTTAACAGCTGCTAAATTAAATTTACCAATTAACCTAATTGCTGTAGTACCCACTTGCGAAAATATGCCCTCAGGTAGTGCTGTAAAACCCGGTGATGTAATAAAAACTATGTCAGGGCAAACTGTTGAAGTAGCCAATACCGACGCTGAAGGTCGCTTAATATTATGCGATGCATTAACTTATGTGAAAAAATATGATCCCCAACTAGTTATTGATATAGCAACATTAACAGGTGCTTGTGTTATTGCTCTAGGTAATGTAGCTAGCGGTTTATATTCAAACGATGACAACTTAGCATCAGCCCTTATAGCTTCAGCTAATCAGACTAATGATAAAGTATGGCAAATGCCATTATTTGAAGAATATCACGAACAGTTAAAAGGAAACACCGCTGATATTAGTAATATTGGTGGATGGGGTGGCAAAGGTGGTAGCGCAACTGCAGCATGTTTTTTATCTAAATTTGTCGATTACAAATGGGCTCATTTAGATATTGCCGGCACCGCTTGGAATGGTTCTTTTTCTAATGGAGAAGCATCGGGAGCTACTGGACGTCCTTTTTACTTATTAATTGATTTTTTGCGTAATCATTCTTCATAAAGATAGGAGCTAAAATTAGCTCCTATCTAATCCTTAAAAAATAAAAAACAAGCTATTTTACGATTTTCACTAACTAAAAAATTAAATGTGCGACATAATGCCTGAATTGTCATAATTTCTGTTCCAATACTTAGATTATTTAACTTTTGTAAAATTTTCAAATCGGGAAATACAATTTTACTCCCTGAACCAAAGATTATCAAATCTGGTTTCTGTTCAATAATTGTTAATAAATCTTCAAATTTCATATCTCTTATATTATTTACCTGTAAAGGTAAAATATTATCATTAGTAACTATTATATTATCATTATACTCTTTTTCCTTAATCATCACTGAGACATTAGAATATCTAGTAAATTGATTTGCCGTTGAATTATGTATATTAATTTCCATATATATATTTATATTACCTTAAATTAAGCTAATTCACGCACCAATTTGTGAAATTTATTGGGGTTAAATTCTATAAATTCATAATCTGCAAGTTTATTTGTATAAAAGGGATCTTTTGCAAATAATGCTTTTACTTCTTGTAAATCTTTTATTAATGCTATAACTATACCTCCATCTCGAGGATTTTTAGGTCCTGAACAAAGCAATTTGTTTTCATTATACAATTCATCTAACCATTTTCTATGTTCTACCACAAATTGATCAATTTTATCTATTTCCACCTTATATCTGATATTCACTACAAACATATCCATCCCTTAGAAATCTTTATATTTTAAATTATTAGTAAATTGTACCAAATTTTAATTTAATTCGTACAAATTTTTTAAAATAAAACATTATTTTAACGGAATAATTTTCCAATATCTATTTTGGCTTATTTAGGTATTAAGTAAATCTTTATACAGGAGACTAAATTAAAATATGGATATGCCAATATAATATTAAAAGCTGATACTTAGATTAAGTATCAGATTTTATTTTTTAAAATACTATTTTCCCTCAATATTATAAAAACTATATGATTTATCAAAAAACATACCAAAAATAAGGAATTTTCAGGTATAATTATTATCCTTTAAATTTAGAATGTTATTAAAATGGCAAATTCAAGATATCAAGCTTATCTACCAGATGCTAACGGCTATATAAGTTACTCTAATGAAGAAAATAGTATTTGGGGTATCTTGTATAATAGGCAAATCAAACTAATTGAAAATCGTGCCTGTAAAGATTATATTATTGGTTTAGAGAAGTTGGAATTTAATGATAAACTAATCCCCCAACCTGTTGAAGTTTCTGAAAGATTAAAAACATTTACAGGCTGGAGTGTAGAACCAGTCCCAGCCTTAATAGATTTTAATTATTTTTTTGAGTTATTATCTAAAAAAAAGTTTCCTGCGGCAAGTTTTATAAGGCGTAGAGAAGATATTGACTACTTACCCGAACCAGATATTTTTCATGAATTATTCGGCCACTGTCCTATGCTGACTGAACCTAATTTTGCCGAATTTGTACGGGAAGTGGGCAAATTTGGTCTAACTCTAGATCCAGAAAATCAAATAATGCTTGGCCGTTTATTTTGGTTTACAGTAGAATTTGGTTTAATTAATGACCCAGATGGAATACGAATATACGGTGCTGGTATATTATCTTCAAAATCTGAAAGCATATATGCCCTTGAAAGTAATATTCCAAAAAGGATTCCTTTTGATTTAATAACTGCCTTAAGAACTTCTTATCGCTATGATGAAATGCAAAAATTTTATTTTGTTATAAATAGTTACGAAGAACTATATAATATGATTAATGGCAAACTAGTAGATGCATTTAAAGAAGCTCATAATCTTGGATTTTTAAATAAACTTAATGTATCAAATGATATAAACTCAGAATATAGGAGTTGTTAATGGATCAACTAGCAAATATGCACTGTACTCGCTCTACAGATAAAAAACTTCTTGATATTTCAATAATTGAAAAACATATGCAACAAATTACTAATTGGCAGAAAGTACATAGTGATAGTGCAATATGGCGTCGTATTGAATTTAAAAATTTTAAACAAACAATGTTTTTTGTTAACGCCATAGCTTATATATGCGAACAAGAATGCCATCATCCTGATGTACGATTAGGCTATAACTATTGTGAAATAACATTTACAACACATGAATTAAATGGATTATCAGAAAATGATTTTATCTGTGCTGCAAAAATTAATCAATTACTATCTTAAGGAATTTTAATGAAAACTAGAACAGAACGTGACTCTTTTGGTGCTATTGAGGTGCCTGCAAACTGTTTATGGGGTGCGCAAACACAACGTTCATTAGAACATTTTAAAATTTCAAATGAAAAAATGCCTATGGATTTAATTAACGCTTTAGCTATAGTAAAAAAAGCTTCTGCAACTGTAAATTTAGAGCTTGGACTGTTAAATAAAAACAAAGCACAAGCAATTATAAAAGCTACGGAAGAAATTATAGATGGTAAACTTGATAGTGAATTTCCTCTAAGTGTGTGGCAAACTGGTTCTGGTACTCAAACTAATATGAATTTGAACGAAGTGATTGCTAATCGTGCCAATCAAATTCTTACTAATGAAAAAATTCACCCTAATGATGATGTTAATAAAAGTCAATCTTCTAATGATACCTTTCCTTCAGCTATGAGCATTGCTGCGGCTAAATATTTAATTAATCATTTAATACCTAATATTAAAAATCTTAAAAATACTTTAGAAAAAAAATCAAAACTTTTTGCTCACATAATTAAAATAGGTAGAACTCATTTACAAGATGCAACCCCATTAACATTAGGGCAAGAAATTTCTGGCTGGGTTATGCAACTTCATCAAGGTATATTACATATAGAAGCCTCCTTATCTCATATATATGAATTAGCTTTAGGTGGAACAGCTGTTGGCACTGGCTTAAATACCCATCCTAAATATGCGCAAATGGCAGCAAAAGAAATAGCAGCTTTAACCCATATACCGTTTGTATCTGCTAAAAATAAATTTGAAGCTCTAGCTGCTAATGATGCATTAGTTAATGCTCATGGGGCTCTTAAAACTTTGGCTGTAAGCCTTATGAAAATTGCCAATGATATTCGTTGGTTAAGTTCAGGACCTAGATGTGGGATTGGTGAAATTAATATTCCTGAAAATGAGCCTGGAAGTTCAATCATGCCAGGAAAAGTAAATCCTACTCAATGTGAAGCCATGACTATGCTTTGTGCTCAAGTATTAGGTAGTGATGTTGCCATTAATATAGGTGGTTCTATGGGAAATTTTGAATTAAATGTTTTTAAGCCAATGATTATTTATAATTTCTTACAAAGTGCTAGGTTATTAAATGATGGCATAATAAGTTTTGATAAATATTGTGCTACTGGAATAGAACCTAATGAAGGTCGGATAAAATTTCTACTAGACCAATCTTTAATGCTAGTAACTGCCTTAAATACCCATATTGGCTATGATAAAGCTTCAGAAATAGCCAAAAAAGCACATAAAGACAATACTACATTAAAAGAAGCCGCAATCGCACTTAATTATTTAACAGCAAAACAATTTGATGAATGGGTAAAACCAGAAAATATGATTGGAACAAATACATAAGGATAATTTAAGTGCAAATTTTATTAATTGGTTCCGGTGGTAGAGAACATGCTATTTCTTGGAAATTAGCTCAATCCAAAAAAGTAAGCAAAATATTTGTAGCACCTGGTAATGCAGGAACTATGTTTGAAGAAAAAACTGTTAATTTAAACCTAACTAAGATTAATGATCTTATTGATTTTGCTAAAAATAATTCAATTGCTTTTACTATAGTAGGACCAGAGGCTACTCTTGCTATTGGTATTGTTGATCAATTTAAAAAACAAGGATTAAAAATCTGGGGACCATCTCAATATTGTGCTCAACTTGAAAGCTCTAAAGTATTTGCTAAAAATTTCATGATTAAATATAAAATTCCTACTGCAAACTATCATGTTTTTACAAATGCAAAACTAGCTAAAACTTATTTACATTCACAAAGTTTTCCTATAGTAATAAAAGCTGATGGATTAGCTGCAGGAAAAGGTGTTCTTGTTGCTTATGAGTTAAATACTGCATTAGAATTTATTGATAGTATATTTATTGAACATAAATTTGGTGAAACTAATAATAAAGTTGTAATAGAAGAGTTCTTAGAAGGAACTGAAGCAAGCTTTATAGTAATGATTGATGGTAAAAATATTTTACCTCTAGCTACATCTCAAGATCATAAACGATTACTTGATAACGATTTAGGCCCCAACACTGGCGGAATGGGTGCATATTCTCCTGCTCCAATAATTACTCCCACCTTACATTCAGAAATAATAGAAAAAATAATTCAGCCAGTAATTGATGGAATGAAGCAAGAAGGACATGAATATACTGGATTTCTCTATGCAGGACTTATGATTGACAAAAATGGCAACCCAAAAACACTTGAATATAATTGCCGGCTTGGTGACCCTGAAACTCAACCTATCTTATATAGATTAAAAAATGACTTTAGCGAAATGATTGATATAGGTTTAAAGGGTGAATTAAACAAGATAAAAATTGAATGGAAAAACGAATTTGCTATTGGTGTAGTACTTAGCGAATATGGTTATCCTGATAACCCAAGAAATAATGATATAATTGAGGGATTAGAACATGTAAATAAAATCAATAATATTAAAGTATTTCATGCAGGAACTAAATTTAAAGATAATAAATTACTTACTAATGGCGGAAGAGTATTGTGTGTTGTTAGTTCTAATGAAAATATTAATATAGCAAGAAAAAATGCATACAACGCAATCTCACAAATTAATTTTTCTGGTATGCAATACCGAAATGATATTGCTGCCAAAATTAATTAAATTTATTAAAGGTAAAATGCATATAAATTAAAAACCTAATGGAGGAAATTATGGGACAGGAAATTTCTATTTTGCAATTGATTTTAAATGCTAGCATGGTTGTACAAATTGTAATTGGCATTTTATTATTTTTCTCTATTATTTCATGGGGTATTATATTCAGTAAATGGATTAGTTTACGCCTTGCTAAAAATCAAACTTATTCTTTCTTAAAACAATTTCAAAATGTAAGCAATATTTCCACTCTTTATACCTCAATTCTTAAGCGAAAAAATAAACGTTGTACCACTGCTATATTTTTTAATGGTATTAATGAATATAATAAAATCAATAAACAAGGCATTACCAATAAGAATACTATTATAGAAAATTTAGAACGTTCCATTACTTCAACAATAGATGCTGAAATTGATATTTACGAACAAAGCCTGCCCACTTTAGCAACATTTGGTTCAGTAAGCCCCTATATTGGTTTACTAGGAACTGTATGGGGAATAATGCATGCTTTTATTGGTTTAGGTAATACTGGTCAAGCAACTATTGCAACAGTTGCACCAGGAATTGCCGAAGCACTAGTAGCAACGGCTATTGGTTTATTCGTAGCAATCCCTGCATATATATTTTATAATAAATTTACAGCAGATGTAATTAGTTTAAACTCAAAAATGACTAAATTTGGAGATGATTTTTTAAATTTAATTAATAGACGCATCAATGCAGATAATAGTCAGGATAAATTGTGATAACCTTTGATCAAAATGAAATAGATAAATTTAATAATTTATCTCAAGAATGGTGGGATCCTCAGGGAGAACTAAGAACTCTACATCATATAAACCCTGTTAGATTACAGTTTGTAAAAGATAACATTATCTTAAAAAATGCTAACCTTATTGATGTCGGCTGTGGCGGTGGCATATTTGCAGAACTTTTAAAAACAAATGGGGCTAATGTTACAGGAATTGATTTATCTGCCAAAGCGATTGAAATTGCTAAACTCCATTTATATGAAAGCCATCTAGAAATTAAATACCAGTGTACTTCAATTGAAGAAATGGCTAATAATAACCCTAATCATTTTGATGCTCTTACCTGTATGGAAATGTTAGAACATGTTCCTAATCCAAATATAATAATTGCTAACTGTGCTAAACTATTAAAACCTGGAGGGTTTGCCTTTTTTTCTACTTTAAATCGTAACCTTAAAAGTTATATTTTAGGAATATTAGCTGCTGAATATATACTCAAACTTTTACCAGCCGGAACACATGAATATAAAAAGTTTATAAAGCCGTTTGAATTACGTAATATGTTAATACAAAATAATCTTGAATTAATTGATATTAAAGGGTTAAGCTATAATCCATTAACCAAAGCTGCACATATTAGCAACGATACCAGCATTAACTATATGGTCTCTTGTCGTAAAATAGAAATATAATAAAATATAATTTTTATTAAAGATTTTTATGATTGAAATAAAAAAAACGGCTATTGTTCCCTACTCGCCAGAACAAATGTTTAACTTAGTATCTGATATAAAAAATTACCCTAAATATTTACCATGGTGTGTGGCTACAGAAATAAAAACCCAAAATAATAACGAAGCTATAGGTACTATTTATATAGAGTATTTAAAAATAAAAACCCAGTTTACTACCAAAAATATTTACACAAAATTCTCAAAAATAGATATTTATTTGATTGACGGTCCATTTACAGCATTTTCTGGATATTGGAGTTTTCTTAATTTAGGAAATTTAGGCTGCAAAATAGAATTTGTTTTAAAATATGAATTTAAAGGTTTTTTACTAGAAAAATTAATTGGTCCAGTTTTTGCTTATATCAGTAAATCAATCATTGATTGTTTTATTAAAGAAGCTTCTAAACAATATACTTAAAAGTTTATAAAAAATGATTATTGAAATTGAGGTTGCATTTGCAACCTTTGAAAAACAAAAAATTATTAAATTTAAAATTGATGATTCGTTAAGTATTACTGAAGCTATATCCTTATCAGCAATACAAAAAGAATTTCCTACATTTGATATTCTAAACATGCCAGTTGGCATATTTGGTAAAAAAATTAATCCTACATCATATAAACTTAAAAATGCTGACCGCATCGAAATATACCGACCACTTAATAAGACACCAAATGAAAAACGTCTAGAACGGCATAAGCAAAATAAATAAGGAAAACTGATGAAAAAAACTCACTATAAAGAATTTATGGCAGAACTAATTGGTACTATGTTTATTTTGCTATTTGGCAACGGTGTTTGTGCTATGAATTCATTATTTAATTTAGGCGGCTATATTAACATAACTTTTGCTTGGGGAATTGGAGTTTTTCTAGGTATTTTGGTAAGCAACAGAATTAGTGGTGCTCATTTAAATCCTGCTGTAACTATATCTTTAGTAATTACCAAACGATTTCCCAAAAATAAAATGTTCTATTTTATAATAGCACAAATGATTGGAGCTTTTTTAGGCGCTGCGTTAGTTTATTATTTTTATCAAGCAAAGTTTTTAATCTACGACCCTAATCTTTCGCATAGTGCTAATATTTTTTCTACCTTTCCTGCTATTGACTCCTTTACTCCCAGTTTAATATCAGAAATTATTGCCACAGCAATTCTTCTATTTGGCATTTTAGCTATAGTAGATCATTTTATTTTTGATAAAGCCGGATGGATGGCTCCATTTGCCGTAGCTATATTAGTTGTAGGTATAGGAATGTCATTTGGCGGCATGCATGGTTATGCTATGAATCCTGCCCGTGATTTTAGCCCTCGTTTACTAACAGCTATACTAGGGTTTTCTAATAATGGCTTAACAGGCGGCTCACATATATGGTTAGTGCCAATTTTAGGGCCATTGATGGGCGGTCCTATAGGCGCTATACTTTATGATTTAACACTCGGAAAAAAATAAAATGTACCAGCCTTTAGCTGAAACGCTTAGACCTAAAATATTAGATGATGTTATTGGACAAAGACATTTATTAGGTAATGATAAACCTTTAACAATCCTCGCTCAATCAAATAATCCTCAATCTATAATTTTATGGGGACCTCCTGGAATTGGCAAAACCACTATTGCTAATATTTTAATTAATACTTGGCAATGTGAATTTATAAAATTATCTGCAGTATTTAGCGGTATAAAAGAGATAAAAGAAGCATTAGAATACGCTACTAAAAAAACTAACAGTTTATTTAATAAGCAAGTTGTAATTTTTATTGATGAAATCCATCGCTTTAATAAAGCACAACAAGATGCTTTTTTACATCATTTAGAAAACGGAAAAATTATTATCATTGGTGCCACTACTGAAAATCCTTCATTTGAATTAAATAACGCCTTACTTTCTAGGTTGCAAGTATTTGTTTTAAAATCTTTAACCAAAGAAGATTTGGCGCTACTTGTAGATAAATCTTTAATAAAAATCAAAGCTAAATTTAATTTAGATAAAGAAGCTAAAGAATTAATTATTGATTTGGCTGATGGAGATGCAAGGCGTTTATTAAATATTCTTGAGACTATCATTAATCTTGATCTAAAGACTATTGACAAAGCTAAATTACAGCAAATAATTCCCAATTCATTAAAAAGATTTGATAAAGGTCAAGATGAATTTTATAACCAGATATCTGCCCTACATAAATCTTTACGCGGTTCTAATCCAGATGCAGCCTTATACTGGTTCATGCGTATGATAGATGGTGGAGCTGATCCTCTTTATATTAGTCGAAGATTACTTCGATTTGCTTGGGAAGATATTGGTTTAGCAGATATTAATGCCCCTAATTTGGTAATCAATGCTATACAAACTTATGAAAGGTTAGGTTCTCCTGAGGGCGAATTAGCTCTTGCTAATGCCGTAATTTATTTAGCTGTTACACCAAAAAGTAACAGCACATACGTTGCTTTTAATAAAGTAAAAGATTTTGTAAATAAAAATGGTTCCCATGAAGTACCTATTCATTTACGCAATAGTCCTACCCAATTAATGAATGAATTAGGTTACGGAAAAGAATATAAATATGCACATGATTTTCCTAATCACTATGTTCCTAATGAAAATTATTGGCCTAATGATTTAACAGCCCAACAATTTTATACCCCGTCTAATCAAGGAATGGAGCAAAGAATTGAGGCTAGACTAAAATTTTTAAATGATTTAAATAATAAAGAAAAATAATAAAATACCAGCTCAAATTTGAACTGGTATTAACTAAAAGATTAGATAGGATTGTATTTAAAATCTGAATCATTAGAAAATGATATATAGCTGTTATATCCTAGAGGATTTAGAGGGAAATCAATCTCTACTCCATCTTTTGTATACCCCATAATCATGCCGTTAGGACCTCTTTTACCATAAAGCCCTTGGTACCCCTTATATTCATCTGCATTATAACACACAAAAAACTTTCCTAAAAGCTCAGGAAATAAATGAGATAGAGAATTATCAGGTGTTCCATCTACTCTACAAAAAATGTGCGCAAATTGACCATTAACATCATATAATAAAAACCCCCCTGCACTATATGTATCAGCAATCAGATTACTTGTATTTTGAGGTATCAGTTTTAAAGATACAACCTCCCCATCCTGCATCAAATATGTTGTAGAAATTGCACGTCCGACATTTATTGATTGCTGATATTTATTACGCATTCCCTTTATAGTATTTGCAGCTATAACACATTCAGTACTTACTTTAGCGCCAGAACCATAACATGAGTATAAAATATCATACTTTGCATACATACCCGTTATAACAGTATAGTCTTTGATTGCTTTATCAATATCATCTCTTGAACCTATATCAATAAAATTATAGTTATTATAAAACGGTTGTTTTTGGTAACGTGTTAAATACGCTAACATTTCCCTATCAGCTTGAACTTGATTAACTAAATAATCTTTAGCTTTTTTTGCTTCCGGAGTTAAATCTGGCAATGAAGCAAATACACCAATCTGTTTATACGTAGTTCTATTGGTATTAAAGGTATAATAGTTTTTTTGAGTCTCAGGGTTTGTCATATCAATAGATCTTTGAAAATCACCTCTTGCATAATCTATAACTGCATCTATTGCTTTATCACAAGCATCTAAATTACCTGATGAACAATTAATCATATAATAACCATTAGGTCCTTTAGGACCAAAAATTTCTGCTAACTTTGATGCATCTCCCCCTAGTTGAATTGCGTTTATATTAAGAGTAGCATTTTTAGTGCTTGAATTAAATTCAGCTTTAAATGCTGCAGCTATCTCACCTAATCCACTCTTACTAGCACTTGCAGAAGTACTATATGCTATTTTATTTGCTGCTGAAGAAAATTCTATATTTGCTGCAATCATTAATACTGCACCAACTTGAGAACTACTAACATAAGAATCACCGCAAACACTAGTAAATATATCGTTACCCATTGTTAATAGTTTTTGTGCACCTTTAGATAACGCTTCTTCTGCGCCAATACCAGGAATTTTATAAGTAGCATCTAGTGTTAAAGTTTGAGCATAACTATAGCTTAATCTATTACGAGTACTTATATTATCATATACAAAAAATGAATTAGCAGATGCTGAAAATAACCCATAATTAAAATTACCCGAAAAACTGGCATTTAATAAGAATGACATTTGATCACTTGATAGTGATTTTGTAAAATTAATAGTCGATTTAGGATTATAATATTTTATATGTACTAATCTAGATTTAATCTGACATTCGATATAAAAATAAAGTAAAATACAGG
>CAYZUJ010000008.1:0-13284 GCA_964481375.1 uncultured Neisseria sp.
TAGATTAGCCCCTTGTAGATTAGCCATTCGTAGATTAGCCCCTTGTAGATTAGCCTCTTGTAGATTAGCCCTTTGTAGCTGAGCCCCTTGTAGATTAGCCCCTTGTAGATTAGCCCCTTGTAGCTGAGCCCCTTGTAGATTAGCCCCTTCTAGATGAGCCCCTTGTAGATTAGCCCCTCGTAGATTAGCCACTCGTAGATTAGCCCCTTCTAGATGAGCCCCTTGTAGATTCATATTTGATAAATCATTATTTGCACATTTGATTAAAATATCTATATTTAATAAGCTATTTTCTAAATTTTCTAATTTTAGATTACTATCTAAAAATTTTTTGATATCTTTTAATTTTTTATAATCAGGTTTTAAACAAGTTTCTTTAAAAAATTGTTGTGCAGTTTTTGTAAAACTATTAACTGAATCAACAGTTGTATGCCTATGAGTACACATACTCAATATTGTATTAGTATCATCATTATCTATAGTGTTTTCTAAAATTGATCTTAAAACTTTTTCAACACCTTTTTGAGTTATTTTAAAATTTCCAGATTTAGAAGTATTATTAAAATACTTAATATTGAGATCATTTTCTAGTCCAGAATATCTAGAACGTAGAGCTATATTTAAATAGCATATTAAATTGACTAGTTCTGTTTTTTTATCACCTGATAATTTTTTAGTTGTATTTATTAACTCTGAAGTATCTATATTTTTAGGGCTTTTCTTTACATTGCTTAATCTAATTGATTCTCCAGATATTCGATCATTACTCAATATTTTTACTCCTTTAAAATCTGCAAGGAATATTATAAAATAAAACAAATAAAATTAAAAGTAACAATTTTGTCTCTTTAACTATGGCACTGTTAATTGTATATATCTATTATAAGATTTAATAGGAATTTGCTTATCAAAATATATAGTTAGGCTATATAATAATATTTCAGCTAATTGAAAGTTGGTGATTAAAGGTATATGATAATCAATTGCTAAACGACGAATAAAGAAGCCATCATTATCTTTACTGGAAGAAAACATATCTCGAGGTAAATTAATAATTAAACCTGCTTCACGATTAATAATTGCTTCCTGAATATTTGGTTCAATTTTTTGAGAAACTTTAAAAACGCATTTTGAGGTTACACCATATTCTACCAAAAAATCATGAGTACCTTCAGTTGCAATAAAATCCCAGCCTTGATTTTTTAATTTAATAATTAAAGGTAATAAAGTTTCTTTAAATCTATCATTTAGGCTTAATAAAATAGTTTTTTGCTTTATACTTTGTCCTGTGGCAAGCCAAGATAAATAAAATGTTTGATAGATATCTGAACCAATACAAGCAACTTCTCCTGTGGATGACATTTCAACATGAGCAACTGGATCTGAGCCTTTAAATCTATTATAAGAAAATACCGGGCTTTTTACTCCAATATAATTGGTGTCCATAGTGTTATAGGTTTTTTGTTCAACTTTATCAAGGAATACTTGAGCAGTAATTGCAATTAAATCATGATTAGTAACTTTAGATATAAAGGGAAAGGAACGAGAAGAGCGAATATTACATTCAATAACTTTTAGTTCATTATTTTTAGCGATTAACTGCATGTTAAAAGGGCCACTAATATTAAGACTAGCAACAATTTGTTTAGCAATATTTTTAGCCTTTAATACTGATTTTAAATAGAGTCGTTCAGGCGGAAAAATAAGAGTAGCGTCCCCTGAATGCACGCCCGCGTTTTCTATATGTTCGGAAACACTATCAATTAAAATTTTTCCTCTATAAGCAACTCCGTCAATTTCAAGTTCTTTTGCATTCTCAATAAACGTGGAAATTACTACAGGATATTCCTTAGATATTAAAAATGCTTCTTCTAAATAATTGGCTAGAACTTTTTCATCAAATACTACTTTCATTGCCGCACCTGATAAGACATAAGATGGACGAATTAAAACAGGTAGCCCTACTTTTTTAATAAAATCTTTAGCCTCTTGCAAATTATGAGCTGTTACCCACTCAGGTTGATCAATATTAAGTTCATTTAATAATTGCGAAAATTTTTCTCTATTTTCAGCTCTATCAATATCAATAGGGCTAGTTCCAAGAATAGGATAACCAAGTTTATATAAGGGTAGGGCAAGGTTATTGGCAATTTGTCCTCCAACACTAACACAAACTCCCTCAACTGATTCAAACTCTAAAATATCGGTAATGCGTTCAGTTGTTAAAGGCTCAAAATATAATCTATTAGATTCGTCATAATCTGTAGAAACAGTTTCAGGATTAGAATTAACTATTATAACTTTTTTATTATGCTTTCTTAATTGTCTAGCTAAATTTACTGTACACCAATCAAACTCTACAGAAGACCCTATAGAATATGGACCTGAGCCTAAAATACAGATTATATTTGTTTCTGGTTCTAAATCATGGTAAGAAGCATGGTAAGTTAAATATAAGTAATTAGTTTGAGCAGCAAATTCTCCTGCTAAGGTATCAATTTGTTTAATTTTAGGTGTGATTTTATTATGCAAGCGCATAATTTTGATGTTTTCTTCATTGATATTTGTTAATTTTGCAATAGATAAATCGCTAAAGCCAAGTTTTTTTGCGATTAATAAATTTTCAGGAGTTAAATTTTTTATTAATGTTAAAGAATGTTTAGCCATATCTTCAATTTGACTTAAAAACCATTTATCTATTTTTGAAAGGGTATAAGCTTCATCTAATGACCCTCCATTAAAAAACCATTTAAATAAAGCAAAAATCCGCCTATCAGTTGCTTGCTCTATTTCATGTTTGATATCATTTATTGGCCATAAATAATCATAGAGGCTTGAAGCACCAATATTTAACATTTGTATAGCTTTATGTAGACTTTCAGGAAAACTTCTACCAATCCCCATTACTTCCCCAACGCTTTTCATTTCGCTACCTATAGTTCGTTCAGCTAAGCGCAATTTATGAGTATCCCATCTAGGGATTTTAACTACAATATAATCTAGTGCAGGTTCAAAAAATGCCGTAGTTTTTTTGGTGACTTGATTAGTTAGTTTATCTAAACTATATCCTAGACATAGTTTTGCAGCGACAAAGGCTAGAGGATAACCAGTAGCTTTAGAAGCTAGAGCACTTGAGCGTGATAAACGCGGATTCATTTCAATAACACGATAATCCCCATTTAAAGGATTGATTGCAAATTGAATATTGCATTCACCAAGAATATTAAAAAATTTAGCACATTTTAGAGATATATTTCGTAATAGTTGATGTTCACTATCATTTAAAGTTTGAGCTGGAGCTACAACTATACTTTCTCCAGTATGTATTCCCATAGGGTCTAAGTTTTCCATATTACAAATGGTTAAACTATTACCTAAAGAGTCGCGAACAATTTCATATTCAAATTCTTTCCAGCCAGTTAAATATTCTTCTAAAAGAATTTGTGGGGCACCGCTTAAAGCTTTTCCCACTTTAATAATTAGATCTTCTTCATTTTTAATTTGTCCTGAACCTAATCCACCTAAAGAAAAACCAGCACGCATCATTAGAGGGTATTGCATGGTTTTTGCAATGTTTATAGCTTCATTTAGTGTTGTGGCTAAAAAACTTTTTGGTGTTTTTATCCCATTTTTTTCTAAAGTATTACGAAATATTTCTCTATCTTCTGTGGCCTCTATTGTTTCAATAGAAGAACCTAATACTTTAACATCATATTTACTAAATATATTAGATCTAAATAATTCTAAACCTAAATTTAGTGCAGTTTGTCCACCAAAACCAAGAGCAATAGCATCAACTTTTTCTTTAATTATAATTTCTTCTACGAACTCTTTTTGTAGAGGTAAGAAATAAATTTCATCTGCCATTGATTGATCAGTTTGAATAGTAGCAATATTGGGGTTAATTAGGATTGTGCGGTATCCGTCTTCTTTAAAGGCTTTTATTGCTTGAGAGCCAGAATAATCAAATTCACCAGCTTGACCTACGCGTAATCCCCCTGAGCCTAAAATTAATATATTTTTCAAAATAAATCTTTCTAAGAATTAGACACTTGTTTAATAAATTCTTCAAATAAATAAAATGTATCATGTGGTCCAGCTGCAGCTTCTGGATGAAATTGAACTGCAGAAAATGGCTTATTAATATGTTTAATTCCTGATACAGTATTATCATTTAAATGTTTAAAAGTTATTTGCCAATCAAGGGGTAAAGTTGTTTCATCAATAGCGTAACCATGATTTTGTGCTGTTAAATAGCATAAACTATTTTCAGTGTTAATGCATGGTTGATTTTGTCCTCTATGACCAAATTTTAATTTATAAGTATTAGCATTTACAGCTAATGCCATTAATTGAGAACCTAAACAAATCCCAAAAATTGGTTGATTTTTTTCCAGAGCTTTTTTTAAAACTTCAATGGTCTCAATACATTGTTTTGGGTCACCAGGACCATTAGAAAGTACTACCCCATCATATTTTTCCTTAGTATAATCATAATTGAAAGGAACTTGTTTAACTGTTACATCAAATTTTAATAAATTATTTAATATATTACGTTTTAATCCGCAATCTACAAGAATTATTTTTAATTTACCATCTCCATGAGTAATAATTTCATCACAGCTTGTTTTTTTTACTAAATGTTCTTGTAAAAAATCAGGGAATTTTAGTGGAATATCAGAATTAGTTAATGAGGTCTCACTTTCAAAAATAAGTGCACTAGCTACAACCCCATGATGCCGAAGTACTTTTGTGAGTTCTCTAGTATCTACTCCAAATAAAATTGGTATTTTATGAATTTTTAGCCAATTTAGAAAAGTATGAACTCTAGCGTGATGAGCTGGTGTATCAAAAATATTTTGACAAATCACTCCATGAGCATGAATTTTATTTGATTCAAAATTTAATCCTTTAGAAACTCCGTAGTTGCCTATAATTGGGTAAGTAAATGTTAAAATTTGTCCACTATATGAGGGGTCAGTTAATGTTTCTTCATAACCAGTCATTCCAGTATTGAAAACAATTTCACCAAAGGTAGTTGTAGTTTGCCAATCTGGTGCAAAACCATCAAATATTTCGCCAGTTTCTAGGATTAATTTACCTGGTTTCACCTAAAACCTCCTTATCAAAATTTTTAGTGTGCATAATTTATTAAATTTAATGTTTTACTTTTATCTTCTAAAGAAATTTTATTTGCATTTGATAAAATATTAGTAATAGTATGTAGATCAATAATGCTATGAAGTGTATAACCATTTCGTGCTAATATTTCTTTTCCTCCTTGATTGCGATCAATAAAAGTAATAACATCTTTGACAATTAAGCCATTATCTTTAATAGGTTCTATAGTTTCAATGATGCTTGCCCCGCTAGTAACTACATCTTCAATTAGAACACATGTTTGGCCTGAAACAAAGTCTCCTTCTAGTATTTTTTTGGTTCCATAATCCTTGGTTTCTTTACGTTTTAATAGCATTGGTATGGAATGCGTATAGGCAATACCACTGGCAAAAGTCAAAGCAGAATAAGGAACTCCACATATTACGTCATAATTAATAGCTTGCATTTTCGAGTAAATCAAGTCGCATATTTCTTTAAAAATTTTTGGATGAGATATCGATGAACGTATATCGGCATAAATATATGTTTTTTCTCCTGATTTTAAAGTAAAATCACCAAATTTAATTATATTTAATGAAAATAAATTTAAGATTAGTTTTTCTAGCATTTATTATTTCCTTCTTGGCAAAAAAAAATCCCACCAATAGGTGGGATAAATAAAAGGGGTTGTTTTAGAAACATTAATAATATTATCTAAATTTTTATATCTGCAAAATAAGTAATAAAGTGTTAAAAACATTTTAGGTTACCAAAAAATTTCTATTTGGGCATAAATAAAGCAGAAAACAAAATTAAAATGATATAATTTATTATAAAATATAAAAATTGTTAAGTAGACTATTCGTGCTAAACTTAAGTAAATAATTTAACTAGAATTGAAAATTTTTAATTAATCCATATTATAAAATAATAAACTATAAAAGGATATTAATTATGCGTTTTGATAAATTAACTACAAAATTTCAAACAGCGCTTAATGATGCCCAATCATTAGCTTTACAATATGATAATGCTTATATTGAGCCGGCACACTTACTTCTAGCTATGTTAAATGAAGATAATTCTACAATTTCAAGTATATTAGCTAGAGTTGGGGTAAATGTGCAACCATTAAAACAAGAATTATTGAATGCTATTACCAGATTACCTAAAATTAGTGGGACTGGGGGAGAAATAACGGTATCAAGAGACTTGAACAATTTACTAAATATAACAGAAAAGATTGCTTTAAAATTACATGATAGTTATATTGCTTCAGAGTTATTTTTATTAGCATGTTTAGAAGATAAAGGTGATGTTGGTAAGATTTTAAAAAAACTTAATATAAAATTTGACGATATAAATAAAACTATCATGGATTTACGTGGAGGGCAAACAGTAAATAATCCAGAAACTGAAAATCAGCGTGAAGCTTTAAAAAAGTATACTCTTGATTTAACAGAAAAAGCACGCATGAATAAATTAGATCCAGTCATTGGTCGTGATGATGAAATTAGGCGTACAATTCAGGTTTTACAACGGCGTACAAAAAATAATCCAGTTTTGATTGGTGAGCCAGGAGTTGGTAAAACTGCTATAGTAGAGGGGTTAGCACAACGTATTGTAAATGGTGAAGTGCCAGAAGGGTTAAAGCGAAAGCGCTTATTAGTTTTGGATTTAGCTTCTTTATTAGCTGGTGCAAAATATCGTGGTGATTTTGAAGAAAGACTAAAGTCAGTTTTACAAGAATTATCCGAAGATGAAGGAAATACTATAATATTTATAGATGAAATTCATACATTAGTTGGTGCAGGAAAAGCTGAGGGAGCAATTGATGCAGGTAATATGTTAAAACCTGCTCTTGCACGTGGTGAACTGCATTGTATTGGTGCTACTACATTAGATGAATATAGAAAAAATATTGAAAAAGACCCAGCATTAGAACGTAGATTTCAAAAAGTTTTAGTTCAAGAACCAAGTGTTGAAGATACAATTGCTATTTTACGCGGGCTACAAGAAAAATATGAAATTCATCATGGGGTTGAAATTACAGACCCGGCAATTGTTGCTGCTGCGGAATTATCACATAGATATATTACAGATAGATTCTTACCGGATAAAGCAATTGATTTAATTGATGAAGCCGCTTCGCGGATTAAAATGGAAATTGACTCTAAACCAGAGAGTATGGATAAATTGGAAAGAAGACTTATTCAGCTTAAAATAGAAAGAGAAGCAGTTAAAAAAGAATCTGATATTGCTAGTAAAAAACGTTTAGAAAATATTGAAGAAGAAATAAAGAAACTAGAAAAAGAATATGCAGATTTAGAAGAAATATGGAATAAAGAAAAGGCAATGGTTCAAGGTGGTCAGTCCATAAGAGATGAAATTGACAAAATTAAAAATGAAATGGAAACTTTTAAACGTAAGGGAGATTGGCAAAAGGCGGCAGAATTACAATATGGGCGACTTCCAGAATTAGAGTCACGCTTAAAACAAGCAGAAAAAAGCGAACATAAAAATCTACACTTATTACGAACTGAGGTAGGAGCGGAAGAAATAGCAGAAGTTGTATCGCGAGCAACAGGCATTCCGGTTAATAAAATGCTTGAAGGTGAAAAAGATAAACTACTTAAAATGGAAGATGCGCTACATGATAGAGTTATTGGACAAAATGAAGCAGTTACTGCTATTGCTGATGCTATTAGGCGTTCTCGCTCTGGATTATCAGATCCCAATAAACCATATGGTTCTTTTTTATTCTTAGGACCTACAGGAGTGGGTAAAACAGAATTATGTAAAGCTTTAGCTGGATTTTTATTTGATAGTGAAGAGCATTTAATTCGTATTGATATGTCAGAGTATATGGAGAAGCATTCGGTTTCAAGATTAGTTGGTGCACCTCCAGGATATGTAGGTTATGAAGAAGGTGGTTATTTAACTGAGCAAGTAAGACGTAAGCCATATTGTGTAATCTTATTTGATGAAATAGAGAAAGCACATGCAGATGTTTTTAATATTTTATTACAAGTACTAGATGATGGCAGATTAACTGATAGTCAAGGTCGAACAGTAGATTTTAGAAATACGGTAATTGTTATGACTTCTAATATTGGTAGTAGCCAAATTCAAGCTATGGCAGATAGTAATTACAATGATATAAAACGTGTAGTTATGGAAGAATTAAAAAGCTATTTTAAACCTGAATTTGTTAATAGAATTGATGAAATTGTTGTTTTCCATGGATTAAATCAAGAGCAAATTAAACAAATAGCAAAGATTCAACTAGATAAATTAGCTAAGCGATTAGCAAAACTAGATATAAAATGGCAGATTACAGATGAAGTTTTAGATTTTTTAGCTCAAGTAGGATTTGATACGGTATATGGCGCAAGACCTTTAAAAAGAGCGATACAGCAAGAGTTAGAAAATCCGTTAGCCAAAGCTATTTTAGGCGGGAAATATGCTCTTGGACAAGCAATAAAAATAAAAGTTAAAGATGGAAAAATAGTTTTTAACTAATAATAGGAATAATATATAAAATGTTAGTAATTAAGCAAATACTATTATAGTGTTAAAAATGTTACTTTAAGTTTTATTTTTATAATGTTAAAATCTGACTATTAAAAAATTGTAATTTTAATTAAAAAGGGTCAGATGATGAACAATTTGGGTTTATATAATAATATTTCACGTTTTAGTATTAAAAGTTCTTCTAAAGATAATACTCTTGGTGGATTAGAAAATTTATTAAAGAAAGATCCTAGTAAATTTAAAAGAATTATAAAGATTTATTAGAAAATCCTAAAGGAAGCAGGCAACTTAGGTTATTAAATATCCAAACTTTGCCTGTTTTTCCTCCTAAAATTAATTTAATTGGTTTAGATATTCTTTGTTCATATTCTAAAAGTGCTTGACGGCAAATACCGCAACAGCTTAATGGATTTAGGCTTTCTCCATTTGCTTTAATGTAGCTAATGGCTATTATTTCAATATGATTATTCGATGTTATAGATGGGTTTAATAAAAGAGCTCGTTCAGCACAGATTGTGGCACCATAGCTAGCATTTTCTTGGTTAGCAGCAGTAATGATTAAGTTATCCGATAGTTTTGCAGCAGCACCCACTTTAAAGTTAGAATATGGGGCATAAGCAAGATTAGTTGCAGCAAAAGAACTAAGAAGTAATTCTTTATCGCTGTGAGAGAGTTCATTAATTGATTCAAATTCTTCGTAATTAATGATTATTGATTGTTGCATCTTTATATTCCCTAAACTGAAACATTAATATTATTAACTAGTATTGCACCGCATAAAACAGAACCATTATAAATATCATTATTAATATAGCGAATATTTTTATAAATATTTTTTAAATTACCAGAAATAGTTATATTTTCTACGAAAAATTGGATTTCACCATTTTCAACCCATAAACCACTAGCTCCTACAGAATAGTCGCCATTTACCATATTAACTCCATGGCCTATAGTTTCAATTATAATTAATCCATTATGCATTTCTGTTGCTAATGATAAAGTATCACCAGAGAAATTATGTTTAACAATAATATTATGGTTACCACCAGCATTGCCAGTGCTTAACATTTTTAATTTGCGTGCAGAATAACTAGATAATAAGTATCCTTGAACGATTCCATCTTCTACTAAATTTCTTTTATGAACATCCACACCTTCGTTATCAAAATAACAGCTAGCTAAACCGTTATTAATAGAAGGATCATCAGTAATTTTTAGCCAATCAGGAAATATTTTAGTGTCGATTGAATTATTTAAAAAAGAAAGGTTACGATATAAATTATTACCACTAATAGCCCCTAAAAAATTACCAATTAAAGATTTAGCAATACTATTTTCAAAAATTACAGGATAATTTCCAGATTTTATTTTTCCCGATTTTAGGCGGCGAATTACTCGAGATACTGCCATATTGGCAAGTTGCTCATCTGATAATAAGTTATTAAAATTTCTATTAGAGGTGTACCAAGAATCTGTTTGCATCCCATGTGCGGTTTTACCGATTAGACAAATGCTCTCATCAAATCTTGTGGTTTTATAACCCAAATTTAAGCCATGAGTATTAGCTAATATAAAATTATATTTGCTTACGCCAATAGATACGCCGTCAGAACTTAATCTAGCATCTTGAGTTAGGGCAAATGCTTCAATTGCAGAAGCTTTTTCAATCAGGTATTTATTATCTAGCTTGATTGGATTATATAAGTTTAAATTTTCAGTGAATGATTTGCAAAGCAATTCAATTTCAGGTAGACCATTTGCTAAATCAGGTTGAGTATATTTTGCAATATCAAGAGCTTTATTAATAAATTCATCTATATTATCTAAACTAATTTTGCTAATTCCAACACTGCCTCGTTGATTTCCTATGTATACTGTTAGTACTAATGAGATATCGTAGCTAGTTGAAAAATTTTCAATATTATCATTTAAAATATCTACGCCTGTATCAATGCCTTCATTGATTTCAACTTGTGCATTTGTTGCACCTAAAATATAAGCTTTTTCTAAAACTTGATTTGCAATATTTTTTAACTGTTCTTGACTATAATTAAAATCTAGATTTTCCATATATAGTAACCTATAATAAGTCTATAAAAGACTACTATTGTACTACAATAGGTTTTGCTACTGGGTAAATATTTTGATTTGATTTCACAGGTTTATAGCTTGGTTTATTTTCCATATTAATAGTTTTATTATCTGTTATTTGACTTTTATCAATATTAATAATTTTTATTTTAGGAGTTACATCAGCTTCATTAGTATTTATAGGAGATGTTTTTTGTAATTTAAAAGAATCATTATCAGGTTTAATTATTTGATAACTATTTTTTATATCAAATTTTTTATTGCCCACTATAACATAGTCTTTTAATTTATATGTATTTTCTAACCAAACAATTTTAGGAGTTACTAAATATAATGTAGAAACTTTACGATTTTTAGTTGAACTGCTTTTAAATAACCAGCCAAGTCCAGGGATATCACCCAATAAAGGTACTTTATTGATTACATTTTCTTGAGAGTTTCTAGAATATCCAGCAAGTAACATGCTTTGACCTTCTTTAATGATAGTTTGGCTAGTGATATCACTTTGTGTTGAAGTAGGCATAGAGTTTGTAGTTTGATCACCTACTATCCCGTCTTTTAAAATAATAGATAATTTAATATTTCGTTGATTATTTTCTGAAAAAATAACATGAGGAGTAATGGCTAGTGAGGTATTTATGTCAGCTGGCTGATTACTATCTTTATTATTATCTGAATTTTTATTAGGTATACTTAAATATAATGTTTCTTTAACATTTACAATAGCAGGTATATTATCAATAGTTGCGACAGAAGGATGATCAACTATTTGTGCTAAACTATTTTTAGCAAGAAATTCTAAGCCTATTTGAAAACTAGCTAAGTCATTAACAGTTGTTTGTCCAGAATTTACTTTATTAAAATTTAAAGATAAACTATTACCATTGCCAAATCCTGTGCTAAATTTATTAAATGAGGCCCACCAATTAATACCTTCTTTATTTAATTTATCTTGGTCTAAATGTATAATTAAAACATCTACTTGTATTAATGGAGCAGGTACATCAAGTAGTTCAATTAAATTGCGGTAAATTTGAAGGTTTGTAGTTTTATCACGTATTACAATGGTATTAAGGCGATTATCTGCTTGAACTAATGGGCTAGTAATAGTGCCTGAGGCGGAGTTTTCAGAACTATTAACGCTCATATCACGTTTACTCAAAACTTGTTTAATTTGATTTTGCATTGGTTCTACAACTTGATCAATAAGTCTATTGGCACCATTAGCATTTATATTTTGATTACTTGATAAGATTGCTTGTAAAATAGTAGCAACTCCAGGGATATTTATTTGTTGGCCTGCAAAATTTACTCTTTGATCAATTGCGCTAGCATATTTAAGTCTATATACGGCAAATTGTTGATTGCTTGGGGAAATATTTAATTGGTGAATTTGTTCGATTAACATATTGGTATATGTTTCAGGGCCACTAATTATAATTCGATTTTCTGCAGGTAACTCAGAATAGCCAAATTTTTTATTTATTAAACCTAATGATTTTAAGCTATTTTTAACCATAGGCATATCATCTGATGATATCTCAATATTTCTATTAATAAATTTATTTGATGTTATATTTAAAGTTCCTGAGTATATAAACCATTCAAAACCATAGCGTTTAGCTAAAACATTTAATAATTTTTCTCCAGATTCAACTGTAAATTTACCTGTTACATTTTGTGCTAATATATTTTTTGGAGCATTTTTATCAAATACTATATTTAATCCATTATTTTGGCTATATGTTTTAAGAGCACTTTTAAGAGTTTCGTTGCGGTAAAAATAATTATACATACCGCCATCGTTATTGTTATCTTCTATAGATGATGGGTTAGTTAAATCATCGGCAAATAAATTAAATTGATTAAATATTAATAGCAAAATTAATAGTTTTTTCATATGCTTAGTTCCATTTTAAAAATTATCATTACTTTCTGTCTTATTATAGTATTCTAGTTCTTTTTCTTTTCCTGCTATATCTTCTTTTAAATTATTAATATGTTCATCAATAAATTTTATTAATTGAACATCAGTTGTATGGGCTTTAAGTTTAGTTAATTCTTCTAAATAATTTTTTTCTTTATTTAAATAATCAAGTTCTTGTTGTTGTTCATTTTTAATAATTTCCTTTCGTCTTAAATCGGAAGGTGCACTATTTTTAGATGAATTATTATTTGTTGTAATTTTATCTAGAGGTATAATTACAGGAAATTTGCCACTAAAAACTATTTTATTTTGATCAATAGAAGCAATTTTAAAACCAGCTATTTCACCCCCAACGAATACTTTCTCACCACTACTAGTTACTAAAAATTGGGGATTTCCAGTATAAACTTGGCTAATATTAAAAGGGATAATATTTAAAGCATCTTTAATATTTAAATTTATTTTGAATACATCTTGATATTTTGTAGTTAACTCTTTTAAACTGTCACCAATTTGCTTGCTTTCTTCATTAGTTAAAAAACCACTTATAGAAATAATATTTAAGTTCCAATCTTTATTTATAGTTAAACGAGGGCTTAATTTATTATCAATTATTTTATCTAAATCTT
>CAYZUJ010000008.1:13294-26521 GCA_964481375.1 uncultured Neisseria sp.
GAAAAATTTTACTAGTATTTAAGTTATTTAATTCAGGCAGTTGATTACTAATATCAAGCTCAATGTCGTTTATATCGCTTAAACCATTTATAACACCGGATAAACATATCTGCTGATTTATTGAATCAAAATTTACTTTAATAGTTTTTAATTGATGATTAATTAGAATCTGTGAAACTTTTTCAATGGCATTATCGCTTTGTAATATTGAAAATTCAATTTGAGATGAATATTTAGCAAAATGATTTTTTAAAAAAATTAAATCTTCTGAATTATTAACTATTCCAGATAAAGTGTACTTATTATTATTATTTAATAATTTGAGACCAAAATATTTGCTAGGTAAAGAGATAAATTGTTTTTTTATTGATTGATTTAAACTTGATGTGGTTGTTTGCTCTATTTGTAGTTTAGTAGTAAAATTAGAATATTTTATTAAGCCGATAATTAAAACTACTATAATAAAAAAACCTAAAATAAATACGAGTACAATTTTTTGTTTTTCCTTAATATAATTTTTAATTTTAAATAGGATTTTATTTTTAGGTTTAGAGACCACATTATCTGGTAACATATGCTGTAAAATGGTTTCAGTATTTATTAATTCATTAATTACCGGTTCTTTATTAGTTATAGTTACCCAATTATTGATTTGTTCTTTATTATTATAAATAACAAATTTTAATTTATGGCTTTCAAGAAATAGAGGTAGTGCATATTCTTCATTAATAAGTAATTTACCATTATTACAATAAATATCATTTAAAGCTTCACTAATTATGATTTTATCATTGTGAATAGTAAAAGCAAATGATATTTTATTTTCACTTTCTATGGGTAAATAAATATCATGGTTATAATCATTGGCAGCTAAATATTGTTGATTTTCATCTAAATCAATAGAAGCTCCAGTATGATTACCTTCTAATATTTTGAATTGATAGTTCACATTAATCCAGTTTTAATAATATTAATAACTTTTACTCCAATTCGCCCATCTACTTCAACTAACAATCCTTCAGCAAAGCTAACACCATTAGCAGTAAGTTTCACTGTAGGTAATAAGCTACCTAAATTTATGCAACTACCAACAGTTAAATTTTGTAATTGACTAATTGAAAGATTTACTTCACCAACATTGCAGGCTATTCTTAAAGCTATATCATCTAAATTAACAGATACATTATTTGTATCTTTTATATCTTTAAAATCATTAGAGTTATTATTTGAAATTAAAGATTGATTAATTAATTCACTTTCTAAGTCATCTTTTGTATTATAATTTTCATTTATTTCATCTTTATTTTCTGATTCAAATTTATCTTCTAGGTTAAAATTCTCCCCATCTTCCTCATAATCATCAAAATGGTTATCGTCTTCAAAGTCATCATCATCATCATCTTCTTCTATATCAAAATCATCTTCAAAGTCATCATCAAAATAATTTTTTTTCTTTGAATTTAAAAGAAAGTTCTCTTTTTCTTTATTGTCTAATTCCATGTTTATTCCTATCTTAAAATTTTTTATTAAATTGAAAGCATTTTATATTTTTCTTGCTTAATATTAAGTTCTTTTAATGCGGTTTGAATTTTTAAAATATCCCTCTTTAATAGTTGTAGCTTATCAATTAATTTATTTTTTTCATTAATAATTATTTCAATTTGTTTTTCAAAAGATTCTAAATTCCGATCAATCTTAATAATATGATTTTGAGTTATATTTTGGTTGACCAGTTCTTTAAATGCACTTTTCTTATATTCCTCAAGTTTTAATTTAGTTTGTTCTTCAATTTTATTTTTTTCTTTAATTTTATTTACTAATTTATTTTTCTTCAAATTTAATTTTCTAAGTTCTATTTCTTTGCGTTGCTTACGCATATCATTTACTTGTTTTAACTTAATTAATTCACTTGAATCAATTTTCACAACCATTTTTACCAATCAGAATTATAATTAATTACTTTCCCGCTTTTTATATCTAAAGTAAAATTATTATTATTACTTAATGCTAAAACTATATGTTCTAAATTTATGTTTTCTGAACAACATTTATCAAAGAATATAATATCGCCACAAGCAATATTTTGAACATCTTTAATAGGAAGATAACTCACCCCAAATTCTAGGGGAAATCGAGTTTTTAAATTTAGCGGTAGTATTTTAGAAAAATTTTCTTTGACTTGAGGTTTAATATAATTAATTAATTGAAAAAATTTAGATAAAGAGCTACTATCTATAAATAATTCACCACCTAATAGATTTTCATCACTAATGCTAACTACAGCAAATTCTTTATTGTTAACTTTAGCCATAGAATAATTTACTAAATTAATTGTAAGATTTGTTTTAAATACTAAATAGCCACAGATAATTGTTGCAATTTGATCAATATGAAAATCATCAAAATCTATTTTGTGTAAGTAGTTTATTTTTAAACAATATTGGATTAAATTTTGTAATAAGTTCCTAGATAAATAGATGGTAATTGGATTATTGTTTACATTAAGTTTAATAGCTAAACAAGATTGAGGTTCTTTAATAAAAGTGATATATTCATTAAGAGTAATATTATAAATTTGTCCTAAAAACTCTATTGTATGTTGAGTTCCACCTAAAGGTAATATTTTAGGCAGTTTTAATTGTTTTTTGTAGTTAGTAATTAGTTGAGTAAATGTTTGTAATTTATCTTGGTTATTAGAACCAATATATAATGAATAATTAACTTCCTCAACTTCTAAATCAATAGATTGCACGTATTTTATTGAATTTAATGATACATCAGATGATAAAATAGAGAAGTTTAATGCTAATGAAGAAAACTCTTTACTTATTTTATTTAAAATTTTGTAGCCTATAAATTGATATGCAAAAGGCATATTTTCTGTAGATAAATTATTTAAAACCAAATGTTTTTTTAGTTCATCTAATTTAATAACTAAATCATAGTTTTGATTAGTTAAGCCACAATTAATATTACAATGCAACAAAATTTAACTTTCTTAATAAAATTTTTATATCCCAATAGGACATTATTATAGTGTATGAATAAAATAAAAAATAGTGACAGTTTTGTTACTAAGTTTTTATTTACTTAATTTAATCAATTGTTTTAGTTGAATATCAAAGCTACTTTTTTCATTAATACCTTGTTGTAAAAATTTTAAAATAATATTATTTTTAAGAATTGCTTCATCTGCTAAACTATCTGAACCTTTTTGATATTCACCAATTCTTATTAAAAATTCTAATTCTTCATATTTAGATAAAAGTAAACGAATTTTTCTTGCAGCTTTAATATGTTCTTCATCGATTAATCTATCAGCAATTCTACTTAAACTAGATAATATATTGATTGCAGGAAAATGGCCTTGGTCAGCTAATTTTTTGGATAAAATTATATGACCGTCAACAATTGATCTTATTTCATCTGCAATAGGATCGTTTTGTGTATTTTCTCCTTCCATTAAAACTGTATAGAAGGCTGTTATTGACCCGTGTTCATTATTTCCTGCTCTTTCTAATAGTTTAGGAAAAGATTGAAATACAGATGGAGGATACCCACCACGAGCTATTGGTTCGCCGGCAGATATGCCAATTTCTCTTTGCGCTCTTGCAAATCTTGTAATTGAATCAACAAAAATGATTACATTTTTTCCTTGATCACGGAAATATTCAGCAATTGTGTGAGCGGTATAGGCACATTTTATTTGTTCAACAGGTGGTTTATCTGAAGTTGCATACACTAGAACACATTTTTTGCGCATTGATTCGTTAAGCTCAAGATCAATAAATTCACGAACTTCCCGACCACGTTCTCCGACCAAAGCAATAACAATAACATCTGCTTCAGTATTTCTTATAATCATCCCAATTAAAACAGTTTTACCAATACCTGGGCCTGCAAATATAGCTAAACGCTGTCCTTTTCCACAGGTTAAGAACATATCAATAGCAGTAATGCCGGTTAGTAGTTTTTCATTTACTAAAGGGCGTTTTAAAGGGTCAGGAGCTGATTTTACAATTTGATAAGAAAATGAAGCTTGCTTTTCTTCATCTTCTGGTGAATTATTTGCTATTAGATTATCAATTATATTACCTAAGCCATCAACAACTTTTCCAATAAGAAAATCGCCTACTTGGATTTTGAAATGAGTAGCTGATTTTATGATTAAGGCATTTTTAGATATATTATCTATGCTGCCAAAAGGCAATAAAATAGCCTCATCATTGTTAATAGCAATAATTTCGGCAGTTAGCTGTAAATTAATAGATTTATCTATTAATTGGCACATATCGCCTATTTTTGGATTTGGGATGCTAGCACGAATAGTAGTTCCGATAGCAGCAATGACTTTTCCATAAATAGTTTTAGTTTGGGTGTTTTTAAAATGGTTTTTAAAATCGTTTAGTTCTTTTTGCAGCTTTTCATAGTGCTCATTCATAGCTGAATTTATGGTATCAAAAGTTTTTTTTGGCATATTAGTATTCTTTTTTAATTGGTGAAAAAATTAGCAAAATACTTTTTAGCTGTGAATAATAATGCTTTTTCTATGTTTTCATTAGATATTTGGGTGAAAAAATCAATAATTTCAGGATCAGATTGCAAATCTTTTTCAAAGCGAAATTTAAGACGTTCAAACATAGCTAAATTTTTAGTTTTATAAATAGAAGTAAGAATTTCATTACTACTAATTGAAATAAAATTTTTATTATTTAATAGTGAGATTTTTAATGAAGGTATATTCATTTTAATTAAAATATTATTATTTGAAAATATATCTTTAAAAGATGATAATTCAAAAATTTCTTGGATTAATAATCTTTTTTTTGAGTCAAGAGGTAAAGATTTATCATGGCTTATTAAAAATAAAAGCGTTTGTTGCAGTAAATGATTAAATTGTTTTGCAGGTAAACTAATTAGTTTTAACCATATGTCTTTTAGTTCATGATAGAAACTATTTACGTTATATGTATTTAATAGAAATTCAGTTTGTTTAATATTAGAGATATCATTTTCAGTGTTTATATCAGTATTTAACCAGCTAGAGTGAGCAATAACAGAGGTTAAATGATTAAAATTATAAATTTGCTGATATAAATTTAAATTTCGGTGTAGTCGTAAATTATTAATAAACATAAAAATTCTCAAAACTATAGTTAAATAAATGCCATTTGTGAATAAAGCATTAAAGTATATCTATAAATTTCACTAGATACCCAATCTATAGTTAAGTATAAAGCTATTATAATAAAAACCAATTTAATCGCAAATGATAAAGTCTGATCTTGTATTTGTGTCAAGGCTTGAAGCATACTAAATAATAGACCTACAACTGATGCAATAACAATAACAGGCAAAGACAAAACCAAAGATAAAATTAAGGCTTGTTTAGATATATATACCACATCGTAATGCATAAAGATCCTTTAAAGATATATTAATTTAATAACTGCTTATTAGTACATGTAATAATCTTGACCAGCCATCAATAGCAATAAATAATAATAATTTTATTGGTAAGGAAATTGTAACGGGTGACATCATCATCATACCCATAGCCATTAAAATATTTGATACTATTATATCTATAATTACTGAAGGTAAATAAATTAAAAAGCCAATTTTAAAAGCTTTAGTTAACTCTGAAACCATAAAAGCAGGGATTAGAACTATAAAATTATCTTGATTAACCCCATTCATCATATCTTTTGACCAAAACTTATTTAATGATTGATAAAAAAATATTCGTTCATTTCTTTCAGAATGCTTGATTAAAAACTGCTTTATAGGTTCACTGGATTTTTGAAAATCATCTATTATCACATTGTAAGTTAAAGGCTTACCACTCTTTAAATCATCTTGAATAGCTAGAAAAGAAGCATTATAAACAGGCCCCATCACATAAAAAGATAAAATTAAACTTAAACTATAAATAACAATATTAGGAGGTATTTGTTGAACTCCAAGGCTTTCACGAGTTAAAATACAAACCATAGCAATTTTAATAAATGATGTTGTTAATATAAAAATTATTGGCATTAAACTCATTATTGCCAGTAAAATAATTATTGCAATTGGATCTGATGTCATTAAATATTATCCGAACAAATAAAATTTCAAAGAAAAGATTATAACAATAGATGCACACTTAATAATAGTAACAGTTTTGTCACTACAAGAAATTTAAAAATTTAATGTCATATGTTTAAATTCATATTCAATGCAGCTAAAAACGTATCAGGAATTAACATAGAATATCCCATCGCAATTGCTTTTTCAATTAAGGATTTTGTGCAAAAAGTAGGTACTTCAAACTTTACGCATAAATGTTCGTCAATGATTTTGGCAATATTGCTTCTTGATTGATGAAAATAATTTGCAATCTCTAATTGTGAATAACCAGCTATTAACATAAATAAAACAATTTCTTCTTTTTCAGTTAATAAAATTGTTTTAGAGAGATTTGAAGATATAGAGTTAATTTTATTATTAAAGTGATTTTCTATAATATCTCTACATGATAGCAATTTCATTGGACGTGCTATTTCTTTTTTTCCTACTAAAGTTCCACATGGGCTGATTATTGGTTCAACAGTGCATAAATATAGGTTATTATCACCATTATTCATTTTGTAAACATAATCAAAAGCTTTTTTTTCCGATTCTAAAAATTTTTTTTGCACAAGAAAATGTTCTTTTGAAATAATACAGCGAGGATAATCAATTCCAGGCTTTTTATTTCGAGCTTCTTCAATTGAATTAAACCCTATACTATTAGCATATTTTTTTGAAGTTAATATTAATTTTTCGTCCATATCGCTAATATTAAATATAATATTCTCTTGATGGGCTATGCCCCAATATAATGGGACTATTATTTCTTCTAAAAATTTTTTGTCGTTATATTTTTTCATTATTATTACTTCTTTATAAAAGTTATATTAAACAAAAATATATTAGCTATTTATTAAGTTATTATATATGAACTCCTTTGGTATAAATGAGGCTAGACCTAGACTAATAGCTTTATCAATTAGTATTTTTGAAGCTGAGCCTGCTATATTAAATTTAGGGCATAAACCGTTCGAGATAATTTTTGCTACTAGGCTTCGCGATGAGCGAATATAAGTAGCAATTTCTTTTTGATTATATCCAGTTATTAACATAAAAAGAACAACCTTTTCTTTCTCTGTTAATATTGGTTTATGAATATCAGATAATGTGGCCATGTTTATTTTAAATTTGTTAAAATGAATATATGTAATTTCTTTAGGTGAAATAATTCGAAAAGGGCGTAAATAGTTTTTTATAGCTAAAATCTTATTATTATTAAAGAGTGGTTCGCAAGTTATAAGGTATAATTGCTCATTTATTGTGGATATGAAATCCATGGGTTTTTTGGAATCTTTAATATGTTTATCAAAAATACTAGAAAATATGGGGTTTCCATAAATAAGTGGTAATTTGATTTCTTCCTTTTTAATTGATGTATTTAGTGGAGATTTATTAAGGAATAAAAATTTATATTTTTGTGAAGACAAAATAATTTTGCCACTTAAATCTTGTATACAAAGAATTATATTTTGTTTCATTAACCCCATGAACGCAGGAACTATAAATTTTTTGATAAAGTTCTCATTTTGCTTATTCATATTTGTATCTTTCTATATGCCGCAAATAGATTCATGGGAATTTGCAATAACCAATTCTAATACATTTTTAATATAAATATATAGTAACAATATTGTCACTTGTTTTTATTTTAATAATATGTTAGTCTAATTATAATAAAAGAAAATATTTTATAAAATGTGATAGTGACAAAATTGTCACTGTCTTTTATCTGATAAATTAATTTATAATCTGTCTTTTGTTGAAGGTGCCAAGAAATCCTTAGAAACATTTATGTATAACTGGAAAAGTAAGTGTTATTTGAGGTTTGAGAATAAAAGTATTAAAAAGATGAGCTTATAAATTATGATAGATACTAATAAAATACTGAAATTTTTTGCTAAAAATGGTGAATTTTCAGTTGTGGTTTTAATTCTTTTTGTTTTATCCATGATGGTAATTCCATTACCGCATGAGTTACTAGATTTTATTATTGCTTTCAACATAGGTCTAACGGTAGTTGTATTAATGGTTGTTATTTATATGACTTCACCTCTTCATTTAACTTCTTTTCCTACAATTTTATTAATGTTAGCCATGCTAAGGATCGGTATTACAGTATCAACTAGCAGGTTAATATTATTAGATGGTTATGCTGGAAAAATTATTTCAACTTTTGGTGAATTTGTTGTTGGAGGTAATTTAATAGTTGGAGTAATTATTTTTGTCATAATAACAATTATTAATTTTATAGTAATTACAAAAGGTTCAGAGCGTGTAGCTGAAGTGGCAGCCAGATTTTCATTAGATGCTATGCCAGGTAAGCAGATGTCTATAGATAGTGATTTAAGAGCTGGTAACATAGATATGACGCAGGCAAATATTAAACGGAAGGAGTTAGGATTAGAAAGTAAACTTTATGGAGCTATGGATGGAGCCATGAAGTTTGTAAAAGGGGATGCAATTGCCAGTATTATTGATATCTTAATTAATTTAGTAGGCGGCTTGATTATAGGGATGGTGCAACGGGAAATGGCTTTTGGAGAAGCCATAAAAACATATTCTATTTTAACTATTGGTGATGGATTGGTTCAACAAATTCCAGCATTAATAGTGTCATTAACAGCTGGTATGATGATTACGCGTGTAAGTGATGAAGAAGATAAAGGTAAAGGTAATTTAGGGCAGGTATTGCTACAGCAAATATTTAGTTATCCCAAGGCATTATTTGCTGCTGCTATTTTACTTGGTTTATTTGCTTTAGTCCCGGGTATGCCAGGTACAGTATTTATAGGATTATTTTTTGCGCTTATATTTATAGGCTTATTTATTATCAGGAAAAATAAAGGAGTTGGTAGTGATGGTCAGAATAGAAAAGATTTTATTGCAGAAGAAGAAAAAGATAAAGTAGAGATTCAAGTTCCAAAGTGGGAATTAGTACCATTAATTTTAAATGTAGCTACTAATTTAAAAGATAGTCCTTATATTAAACAAATTAAGCAGGCCCTACATAATTTACAAAGTGAGTTAATTTTAGATTTAGGGGTTGAGATTCCTAACATAATTTTACGTTATAGCGATAAATTAGAAGAAAATACTTATCAATTATTAGTTTATGAGATACCAGCAACTACTGGGTTAATTATACCAAAAAATATTTTGGTAATTCAAGATGCAGAAATGCTTATTAATTCATTAAATATTAAAGATGCTGTATTAAATCAAGTAAATTTTGGCGTGAAAAATTTAGGGGTGTGGATTGATGATAAGTATAAAGATAATTGTGATGAATATAATTTAGCGTATTTAAATAGTGATCAATTTATTGGGATGCATTTACAATTTATATTAAAGCAGTATATTTCAAGCTTCTTAGGTATGCAAGAGGTAAAAAATATGTGTGACAAAATGACTGATTACCAAGATTTAATACGCGAATTACTAAGAATGCTACCATTAAATAAAATTACTGAGGTATTACAAAGATTAATTGCTGAAGATATTTCATTAAGAAACTTTAAAACAATTTTAGATGCAATGCTTGAATGGGGACAAAGAGAGCGAGATATTATTATAATAACTGAATATGTGAGAAAGTCTCTAGGGCGTTATATTAGTTACAAATTTAGTAATGGAACTTATATTATTCCAGCATTTATTCTTGATTCGGAGTTTGAAGATACAGTTCGAGATAGTATTCGCGTTACTGATAGTGGTGGATATTTGGCAATAGATCCTGATATTCAAAATAGCTTCATTATGAAAGTAAAAGAAGTGCTTAAAGAAAATAATAATTTAACGGTATCTCCTGCTATTGTTACTCAGATGGATATAAGGCGTTATGTAAAATCAATGTTAGAAAAAGAAATGAATTTTTTACCAATTTTATCTTTTCAGGAGTTAGGTAATTTAGCAGAAATTCATACTTTAGGAGTAATTGAAGTATCATAAAGTGTATATAGGTAACTAATTTTATTGAGAGTTATAGTATGATAGTTAATAGTAATAATGTTTTTGATGAAAATATAATATCACAAATAGCTGATTGCAAGTTTTTTCGTTGTACTAGAGAGCATTTGATTGAATTATTTAATATTAGTAATAGTGTTCATGTTGATAAATGGGCTTGGGAAAAGTTTGAGCAGTTAATTGAATATAATTTGCCTATAATTGGTTTATCCAAGAATGATGACTTAATAGGATTTGTTACTTATTTGGCATGCTTAGAAGAAGCACGCATCCTAAATATAGCTGTTCTTAAAGAATTTCAAAATAAAGGATATGGAAAAAAATTGTTAATAGAAGCATTAAAAGATGCTAAAAATAATAATTTAAGGTATGCAATGATAGATGTTAGAGTTAATAACCTAAAAGCAGTTAGTCTTTATACTAAATTGGGGTTTAGAATTTTATGTATGCGTAAAAATTATTATGATACAGATATTAATCAACTTGAAGATTCTTATTTTATGCAGTTAGAGTTAGATTAAATATGTTTATAATTAACAATCATTTTAATTCAGTGTATGATTTTTTTTGGGGAGCAATGATATCTTCATCGAGAATTTATGGGGCTATGATAATTTGTCCTGTATTTAGTAGTAATTATCTTACTAAAATGCTAAAAGTATGCTTAGCTTTTATTTTTGGAATTATGGTTCTGCCTTATATAGGCCAGCAATTAATATTGCCAGCTTCAACAATAGCGAGGTCATTTTTTATTATAAAAGAACTAATTATTGGTTTTATGGTAGGTTATGCATTAGCATTCCCCTTTTGGTTAATTGAAACAGTTGGTAATATAATTGATAGGCAAAGAGGAGAACAGATGGGGGCAGTAATTAACCCATTAACTAATAGTTCAACTTCATCAATTGGCAAAGTTCTAATACAAGCTTTTACAACTTACTTTATTGTAGCTAATGGTTTTATTTTTATTTTTTCAATACTATTTAATAGTTTTATGGTGTTACCATTAACTGAATTTGATTATTTTTCTCATTTTCAAAATACTGATGTCTATATTGGCTTATTTTCTACGTATTTTAATTATGCAGTTTTATTAACTATGCCAATAATTGGTGTGATGTTGTTATTAGAACTAGTTTTAGGTTTGATTAGTTCATTTATTCCACAGTTAAATGTAACGGTAATTTCTATGCCGTTAAAAACAGCTGTAGGAATGTTTATTTTAATTTTATATATATCTATTCTATATCATAATATTTTAGATAAGTTTATTGCAGGAATAAGGGGGATTTATGGGTAAATTAAAATGTAGTTGTTTGAGTGCTTTGATTTTATGTTTATTTGCTTGCTCTGAATCAAGAGTTGATATAGTAAATGGAGTTAATCAGAAGAGTGCTAATAGTATTATTTTAGATTTGGAGCAAAGCCATATTAATACTACAAAATTGCAGGCAAAAGATGGAACATACTCAATTCAAGTACCAAGGAATAAACAAATGGAGGCCCTAGCAATTTTAAAGCAAAATGGAGAACCATTTAGTGATTATGTATCAATAGGGACTATTTTTAAAAAAGAAGGATTTATTTCTTCACCATTAGAAGAACATGCTCGTTTAATTTATGCTTTTAATCAAGAAATTGATAATATGTTAATGAGTATTAGCGGAGTTGTTCAAGTAAAAACGCAGGTAAGTCTACCATTGCCAAATGATAATTTGTGGCAAACAGAATTGCCACATTCTTCAGCCTCAGTTTTAATTAAATATAAACCAGGCTCTCGCATAGATTTATATCTTGCACGTATGAAAAATTTAGTCGCTAACGCAGTGCCAGGATTAACGCCAGATAGGGTGGAAATCATTACTGTTCAGCAAAATGATGCATCTTTATAAATAAGAAATATATATTTAAACTCTAATTAAGTGACAAAAATGTTACTAGTTTTTTTATTTGTTTTTGAGTAATAATACTAGATGTAACTATACCACAATAGTTCGAATTGTAACAGTGTTGCAAGTTTTTTATCAATAGTGAAATTTCACTATTGATAAAAAATGGCAGATTATAAATTTGATAAGTAGCATGTTAGTTGTGGATAATAGCAAATAATTCAAAGAACACTTATTATTTAAGAAAGCAATAAAAAAGTGATATTTTTGTCACTTGTTTTGTAAAGTTAAACTGCTTGATAATAGGTGCTTAGGTTTTTTTAAAATAAGAATGATTGTTAAAAAAGGTAATTATAATGAGTTTCAATCTTTCACAAAATGGTCTTAATCCAATCGATACAATTGATGGAGCAATGAATGGAGTTGCTCAAATTGAACAACAAATCAAGCAAGCTTTAGAAGCATTTAAGGCAAAACCACCATCAGCAGCAGAACAACTTGTTATGCAAACTATGATGGGTATCTATCAAAACCAATTGATTGCTTATAGCAATATACAAAAAGTGCAAATTGATACAATTAAGGCTGTGGTAAGTAATATAGGTATGTAATAACATTTAAAAATAAAAGAGAGAGGGTAATATGTTAAATAATATAAGCTTAGCTAATAGAGCATCTACTATAAATCCTGCTCATTATAATCCTAATAATGACAAGATTAAAAATAAATTAATAGAGTGTATTACTTTAATAATGCAAGCTAAAGAAGATTTATTTGCTGTTTCAGATAAAAATAATGTTTTAACAAATTTAAAAAATGATATTAACCAATATAGTAAATACTTATCTCTTGAGCATTTAGAAACTTTAAATTGTATAAATCAACAAGCTACAGAGACAATAGATTCATTTATATCTTTGCCTTTTAATGAAGCAATGATTAATGAAAAATATAAAAGTTTTGCTAAATTATATTCAGACACTATAGATAAATATGGCAAAGAATTAACTAATAGCTATAATAAACAAAATAATGATAATAATGGATATCAAGATCTTGTAGGGTTACCATTATTAGTTATTATTATGAATTGTGCATTAGACATGTTAGCAATTAATTTAATGTCTTCAAACTCTTATGTAAATAGTGTAAAACTTTATGAAAAAGTTTCAAATGCTATTGCTTTATTGCAGGCAATGACGCAAAAAATGGCTGATTTTTATATTTTTCATCCAATTCTACAATGCGAGTTCTTAT
>CAYZUJ010000008.1:26531-27775 GCA_964481375.1 uncultured Neisseria sp.
GCTGATTTTTATAGTAAATTAGCAAATAAAAGGCAAGAAATTCTAAGTGATATCAAAAATAAAAGAGGCAAATATAAGGATTGGAAAATATCTGATTTTGTAGATCCAGGTAATACGGTCTCTATGGATGATAAAGATTTTAAAATTTTATGTGATGAATGTGGTTATCCATGTAACAAAAGCGATAGCTTAATAAATGGATTTAAAGACTTATTAAATAGTAATAACACTATTTTAATGGCTCTTACAAATATGTTTTGTCGTGGTAAGTCAAAAAGTGAAGCTATAAAAATAATTGCTGGGAAATTTTCTGAATTCTTAGGTGATAGGATAGGAACAAATCAAGATCCTAAGCAACTTCTAATTACATTTTTAAAAGATTATTGTAGGTTATATGATATTTCTAATTTAGATCAACTTTGTAATGATTATTTCCAAAATGTACAAAAATATGGCCCTACTAATAAAATAAGTTATGAGATAGAGTTGAAACCTGGGGATTTTCCAGAAGGGGCAGCAGATTTCTTTAAAGTAGAAAAAGATAAAGATGGCAAAATAATAAAATGTATTATTAATGATGTGCTTTTAAATGCAATGGTTAGATTCATATCACAGCAATTAACACTAGTTTTACCTGATTCTTCGACTAATGCTTTTGGTTTTATATATGATACTTATGGCAATGGATTGAAAGATCAAACTATAATAACTAATATGCTTCCTGCAATTGGAACTAAAAGTAAGCAAGTTCAGGATGCTAGTTCTGGGTTAACAAATCAAATAAATTTATGTCAACAAAATGTGCAGGTGGTTGCAAATTTTTTTGATAAAATTTCTGAGATTTTTAAAGAACTTAATAGGTAAATATTTTTAATTTTAAAGGGAGTTGTATATTATGAGTAAAATTGATAATCCTAGTAGCTATATTCACAACCGCAATGTAGATTCTTTTGAAATAGCTATTCCTTCAAGTATGTGTTCAAATCAAAAGGTTTTAAACAAATCTAGTCATCAGGATATAGATAAGGAAGCAGTAAAACATATGTCTGCATCTATTATTGATGCAGTTTTACCTAATATTCCAAAAGAACTGTTAGCAAAACTTAATCTGGAAAATGTTTCTGCTTTGCAAGAGGCTTTAAAAGAATTTTTAGAAAATGATCCAAAAGCTATTAAAGATTTGTTTTCTATGAAAGATACATTAAATAAGTTAATAGAAGAAATAAAAGAGCAAAATCCTAATG
>CAYZUJ010000008.1:27785-30340 GCA_964481375.1 uncultured Neisseria sp.
AATGATGTTAATGATTTGAAAAGTTTACAAGATGCATTAATGCAATTGCAAGAAAAAATTACAAATAAAATGCAAGAATCTAGTAATAATATGGAAGATAATCTTAAATTATATAATTTAACAAAAGAGCAATTAATGCAGCATTTATTAGATTATTCTAATTCTGAAAAATTTTTACAAAAAAGTTTCTTAGCTACTACTCCTGAAAATAATTTTAAATTAAATGGCGGTACTGATAAAGAACAAACATCAAATGAACAAGATTTTAATCTAAATAATGCAGGGGTAATGTCATTAAATTGGGGTGTTATAGAAAATACACATGACATCATGTTATTAATTACTATGTTATTTATAGCTATGGCAGATATCCCTACTAATCAAGCCGCAGATCTTGCAAGATTATTTAGCAAAAAGAAAGCTTTAGCACAAAAGCTAAGCGGTGGTAAAGCTCTTTTAGATGATGCGGCAGACATTTTGCCTTTAAGTGATGATATGTATAAAATGCTATTTCCAGACGACAAAACAAAAGGAAAGAAAAGTTTAACAGAAGTTTTAAAAGCAATTAGAGATAGATATAATTCTAGTCAGGGTGATGATAAAAAGAAACTAGAAGGGTTAAATAATAAAGTTAACGTTTTTCTAAAAGATTTTAAGAAAAATAGTGGTAGTGATCTTAATCTAGATTCAGACAACCCAATGAAACAATTAACTGATTTTTTTTCATCTATAAATGAAGCTTATCGTAATGGTAACCCTGATGCAACTAAAGATAATTTAATAAATCTTAATTTATTTGATGATGTTACTTCTTCAGATAGTAATTTTACAACCTCACTCAAAAAATGTACCGATGATGTTGGCTCGGCTATTAGTGAAGTTAATAGTGTATCTTCGCAGATTCAGGTAAAAATGAATGCTTTCTTGACAGTGATGCAAGGATTTCTTGATGGAGCAAGTAAAAGTATTCAACTGTATGGTTCTTTGGTACAAACAATTTATAGATAAAATAATTTATATTGTAAGGTTTGAAAATATGAATAAATATTTAATAATGATTATTTTATCAATTGTAAGTATTACATCACAGGCAGGAGTATGGATACAAACAAAGATATGTAATACAACTGGTAGGGATATAACACTATATAAACCACTTTCGTCACATCAACCAACATATGCTAATAAAGATAACATGCCAGATTGGTGGTGGTGGATGCCAGGAAGTGGACCATGGCGTATGTTTGATGATATAAGGTCTTCAAATTATGATAATTATGTAAATAGTATTACTATACCCTCTACCACAGATTGTTTAAATGAAAAAACTACTAAAACAATAACGATTTATGATAACAATGGAGGTGGAAACTGGGATTATATGACTTTATGTGATTTGGATAATAACTGTAAGTATGGAACATATTCTTTGCAGTTTTATAATCCATCTAGTACTGCTAATGCAGGAGTGATTCCGGGATATACTTATTGGGATAATGATAATAATAGAGAAATTTGTGGTGAAGATGGTAGTCCGTGTACGAAATTTACACAACATGCTAGTACAGTTTGTCGTTATATAAGCGCTATTAATAAAAATGATAGTAACGAAAGTAATTATGTTTATAACTGTTTTGTTGAGTTATTTTAATAGTTGAATAAATATGAGTTCTACAAGCGAAAAAGATCAACAACCAACGCAGAAGAAAATCCGTGATGCGCGGGAAAAAGAAGGTCAGGTAGCACAGAGTAAAGATCTTACAATGTTTATGGCAATTATTACTATAGTGATTTATTTTTGGTGCACATCAAGTAGATTAATGGTAAAAATAGATGATAGCTATAGTTTGGTTTTTGCTTATATAAAATCTAGTCTATTAAGCATGAGCAATATAATTGGTATTTGTGAGAGCATTTTATCTATAGGAGTTCAATTAATAATCATACCTATTATATTGGCGGCAATTACTTCATTATTGGTTAATCTTATACAAATTGGAGGAATTATATTTACGCCTAAGTCAATTGCAATTAAATTTGATAAGTTTAATGTAGTTAATAATTTTAAGCAATTATTTAGTTCAAAGAATTTATTAAAATTCATTAAAGATTGTTTTCAAATTACAGCAATGGTTATTGTAGCTTTTTATATAGTAGTGGGCAAAATGAAAGATTTAATATATGCAGTTAATTCTGGATTTTCAGCTACTAGTACTTTGGTAGTATATTTAATTACCAAAATATTATTAGTTTTATTAGCCATGTATTTATTTTTTGCTTTAATTGATTATTTAATTCAAAAGCGTAATTTAAGAAAACAACTTATGATGACCAAGGAAGAAATTAAGCAGGAATATAAAAATACTGAGGGTAATCAAGAAATTAAAGGTAGACGTAAAGAGTTACATAGAGAGCTTACTGATTCAGATGACATGGAAAATGGAGTAATGGATGCAACCTTGGTTTTAGCAAACCCTACACATATTGCAGTAGTTATTGTTTATAAGCCATCTCAGTATCAATTACCTTTTATTTTATTTAAAGCTAAAGGGATG
>CAYZUJ010000008.1:30350-32397 GCA_964481375.1 uncultured Neisseria sp.
CAATTAACATTTCAGTTTGCAAAAAAACATGGAGTCTTAATTGTTCATGACAAATATTTAGCACGAAAACTTTATAAAGAGGTGGAGATCGGAAAAGAACTTTCTCATAATTTAATTAAATATGTGGCAGAAGTAATAGGAAAAAATATTCATTTATTACCTAAAGTGCAAAAAGAGCTTTATCAAATACAGATACAAAATCAAATGAATGATCCATTTTCTGCAGTTCCAACACTTAAATATAGGGAGAGTAAAATCATATATATAAAAATTAAGCAAGCAATAGATTTATAAATAAACGTTTTAAATTTAATTTTTTATAAGGATAAATACCATGGCTAAACCAGTAAGTATAGATAAATTTAATGAAGGTAATTCTTTAGTAAATAGAAAAAACATTTTTGTGCCAACGGCCCCAGTATCTGCTGATGGCAAAGTTATGAATAATAAGATAAATTTAACATCACAAGATAGTAGCAAAAGTACTGATGATTGTGAATTTTATTTACCTACATACCTAAATTCTACAACGCCAGATTTATCTGAGCTTAAAAGTAAAATTGAAAATAATATTTTTAATAAAGATATTTTAAATTCTAGTAATGCTTTTAGATTAATTTTAATTTGGTTATTTACTCACGTATATCCAAAAATGACAGAATTAGCAGATAAAAACTTAGAGTTATCTAGTGAGGGTGCAGTAGAGGCTTTGAAAAACTTTACGCAACTTTCATTAATAAGCTTAGAGGCTTTTAGAAGTGGCTATAAAGAAGAAAAAGCAGCAGCTATGTGTCATCTGTGGAGTTCAGGTTTAGAAGTTTTGGGGGGTTTTGTACAAGTTGGTTTAAATATACGTAATGAGTATAAGAATGGAAACCATGAAATTGATTCCAAAAAATTAAAAGTGCAGGAATCTTTGAGAGATAATATTAAGAATGAGTTTGATAAATATAATACTGTGTATGAGGCCAGAGGTCAAAGTACATATGATGGTCATAATAATCATATAGAGGTAAGAGATAGAGTAAATCGAGAGGTTATAAATGATCAGAAAATACATAGTGCTTTCAAAAATATTGATCAAAATCAAGTGAGGGGTTTGGATAATAGAGGATATTTAAATCATCTTGATGATGTACATAAAAATAATATCAAGGTATTAGATGCAGAAAGCATGATTGATTCTAAGGGTAATCTATTGAAAGAAGCTGATATAAATAAGCTTGATGATGAAATATTAGTAAGAAGAAGAGCTATTCTTGAAAAAGCATTGGGTCAATATGAGCATAGTTTAAATGATAAGGTTGGGCATGATAAGCGTTTAGGAGAGTTATATGAGTATTTTGAAGTTAAAAAGATAGCATATAATCTAGCGAAGCTTTATGGGGATATAGCATCTTCTACTGGCAAAATGCTTGCGGCTGCTGCGAAGCAACAGGGAGATTTTAGTGCTGCTGACGGCAAGCTTATATCTGAGGGGGCTAATGTATTTATGCAAGTATATAACCAAGAGATACAAAATAAATTTACTCAACTAGAAGGTATGAGAAATGTATATAAAGAAACTTTTGATTTACTTGCTAAATATTTAGAAAACTATTTTAATGCTGCAAATGCAAGTAATTTACAAAGATAGGTAAAATAGTAAATGTTAGCTAGTCAAGTAATAACAGCGACTGCTGTTAAAGGCGAAAAAAGCGGCTTATTGGAGATGACTTCATTGGATCAGCAACAAATTTCTGGTGCTGATCCTGCAAGTGTTAGCCAATTTAATAATACTTTATTTAATACGATAAAAAATGAGTTTAGTCAACTACTAGATGTGGGTAAACATAACAATTCAATTGTTAGTAGTAGTATTGAGTTTTCAAAGAACCCTAGCGGTTTGAATGCGTTAAAGCTACAAACAATAGATAATATGTATTCACAATCAAGCATATTAGTAAGTAAATTAGTTGGTTTAACCGTAAAAGGTATTGATACGTTAGTTCGAGTTCAGAATAACCATTTGCTAACTCTCTGCCTACTATAAATAATTCAAACCTTT